>JAZSCG010000204.1:0-1988 GCA_045602805.1 Feifaniaceae bacterium | reverse complement strand
TTCCTTGCGGATTTTACGCAGTTCACTTATAAATTTACTTGATTTGCATATGGTAAAATACGCTTCATTTATCTCCTGCATGGCTCTTTTAAGGTCATCGGGGATATACGAACCGCCGTATTTACCGAAAAAACCGTCCTTATCGGGATAGTTGTTAAAGTATGTATCAAAATCAACTGAATTAAATTTCATTATTTTCCTCCGCATTAATTAAAACTGTGTAAGAACCATGCTTTCTGGTAAGCACTCTCAAAGGAAGCATCCTTTTTGTCAATACAGTAGGCATAGACTTTGTAAAGGTCGGTAACATAAGCCTGTGTAAGATAAATATATGATATTACACTACAGGTTATCGCAAGTACCGCACATACCAGTGTCGGCAGGATAATAGAGGCGAAAAGCCAGACGGAAATTCCCAAAAGAACGTTTGACATCAGAGCAAGCAACTTGTAAAGAAGCGTTTCCGCACTGAAAGCAAGGCGCTTTGTTGTCGCAAGTCGGGAAAACTTGTTGTTTTTCATTATCACTACCGTTGAAAAGTTATTACGCATCGCTTCAGCAAAAAGTTTCTTAAGGACGGCCTCTGTAATACATTCGGGCTTAACTCGCATAAGAGTAGAGATGACACGGCAGGTAATCCAGTATACCTCTTTATATATACGGTATCGACGTATAACACCGCAGAGCAGTGCACCTATCACATATATAAGCAGATATACACCTGCTGCGGCAGCAGTCGTCAGATTCAAATCATAAATCGTGGGAAGAAGCAAGCTGACTATTGTTATATAAAAAGCAATTATCTGGTCGCGTTTTGACTGCTGAAGTGAAAGTTCGGCATAACATTGATTATAGAGATTTTCAAGACGAAGGTCACATTTTTCTTCATAGATGCCATCTAAATTTTCGTTTTCGAAATTACCCATTATTTAATCACCCTAAAGTATTTTAGCATATTTTATTTTCCACAGCAATAATATTTAATATATTGAATATCGGAGGTACATATGGTAGACGTTTATCTTTCGCCGTCAACACAGGAGTTTAATATCGGGTACGGCAGTTACGGTACCGAGGAAAACAGAATGAATCAGGTTGCAGATGTTGTTCAGTATGAACTCGAAAGGCACGGAGTATCGGTTGAACGGAATTCCCCATCAATGTCGCTTCGTGAGGCTGTAGAACAAAGCAATTCGGTAAATCCGAGGCTCCATGTTGCACTTCACTCAAATGCGGGTGACGGACTTTCACGAGGCGCCGAGGTGTATACACACCGTTTCGGAGGTACGGGAGAGGAACTGGCAGACAATCTGTACGAGGAACTTCAGATGATTTCACCTACGGAGGGGCTTGGTGTAAAGGAATCGGCACCTCTTTTCGGCGGTCAGGGACTCTATGAGATGAGATATACAAGAGCACCTGCTGCGCTTGTTGAGGTTGCTTTTCATGACAATCCGGCAGACGCACAGTATATTATCAGCAACATATATCAGATTGGCAGCTCCCTTGCAAAAGGGATACTTGACACGCTGGAGATACCTTATCAGCAGGATACAGCCGAGAATGTGACGTTTTTGAAGAATAAGTATAACAATGTATGATGAGAGAGAACTTCTTGCCCGCCTTATCCAATGCGAAGCAGGAGGGGAGGGCGATCTTGGTATGAAAGCGGTTGCGGGCACGATAATGAACCGTGTCCGTGCAACAGAGGGGGAGTACAGCAGGGTTTCTAAGGGAGGAAGCATAAGAAACATTATATTTCAACCCGGTCAGTATGACTGCGCTTCCGAATATGAAAACGGTGTCTACACCCCTCAGAACATTTATAATATGAGACCCGAGCAGATACACTATGACATTGCTGACTGGGCAATAGCAGGAAACAGATTAAACACGGTCGGGGATTCGCTGTGGTTTTTCAATCCCTATTCGGCAGAGTGCAGGGATACCTTCCCGAACAATTCGGGCACCTTTGCCGACAGGATAGG
>JAZSCG010000203.1:0-4043 GCA_045602805.1 Feifaniaceae bacterium | reverse complement strand
ATCTCCCCGAGACAATATCGACGTCATAATTACATCTCGTAACAATATTGACAAATTCCTTTACGTCCATTATAGACGTAAGCTTTATCGTTGTTGTTTTCATAAGTAGTGCCTCCTGACAAAAAATATTGCAATTAAATTGCTTTTCATATATTATCATATTTAACGGTAAAATTCAACATACCGGAGGAAAATATGAAAGTTGCTTTTTATACACTCGGTTGCAAAGTCAACGGCTATGAAACCGAAGTGCTTACCGAAAAATTCATAGAAAAAGGCTGCACAATAGTTCCCTTTTCCGATATCGCCGACATTTATGTGGTAAATACCTGCACTGTTACCGCCATATCTGACAGAAAGTCAAGAACTGCTCTTCGCAGTGCAAGAAAAAGAAATCCCTCCGCCATTGTCGTTGCGGCAGGTTGCTATCCGCAGGCGGCGGCAGATGAGGTCAAAAACCTTGATGATGTTGATATAATCGTCGGCACTGCAAACAAGTACGCCCTTGTAGAACTTGCACTTTCAAAAGCACATACTTTCAGTATTCCCGATATCAGACAGTATATTCCCTATGCAAACGACATTGTTCTTGGTAATTCCACCCATACGAGAGCAATTTTAAAAATCGAGGACGGGTGCAACAACTTCTGTTCTTACTGCAAAATCCCCTATGCAAGAGGCAGAGTGCGTTCAAAACCGCTTGCAGATGCCGTAAAAGAATTTGAAGGCTTGGTTAAATCGGGTTACAAAGAAATCGTCGTCACGGGCATCGAAATCGCATCTTACGGTGAGGATACGGGTGATAGTCTTGCAGAGCTTCTCTGCAGATTCGATGCCCTGTGCGACAAGGATACAAGAATCCGTCTCGGTTCACTTGAGCCGAGGCTGATAACGGAAGAATTTGCAGAAAAACTCTCTTCACTTTCGCACATATGCCCACAGTATCACCTCTCTATGCAAAGCGGATGTGACACGGTCTTAAAGCGGATGAACAGAAAATATGATACGTCACTTTTTGAAACTTCCGTCAATCTGCTTCGCAAATATATTAAAGATGTGCAGATTACGACCGACCTCATCGTAGGCTTCCCCGGTGAAACGGATGAGGAGTTTGAAGAAACGCTCGCATTTTTAAAGAAAATCCGTTTTCTTAAAGTACACGTATTTCCCTATTCAAAGAGGGCAGGCACGGCGGCGGAGCGTATGAGCGGTCACCTGACAAAAGCCGTTAAAGCAGGGCGCTCTGCAACCGCTTCAAAACTCTGTGACAGCATACGGGATGAGATTCTTGAAAGTTACATCGGCAAAACGGTGAGCGTTTTGTTTGAAACGCAGAAAGACGGTGTATGGAGCGGTTATACACCAAACTACATTCCCGTAGAATACCGCTGTGACAAAGATTTAAACAACACGTTACTTACGGTGGAAATTTCAACTTCCGACGGTGATGTTCTTAAAGCATAAAAAAGAGCCTTCTGTGAAGGCTCTTTTAATTTAGTTTGATGCTTCTACTCTGCCGCCGCAATGCGGGCAGACATCCGTTTTAAGTTGAAACGTTGTACCGCATGAGGTGCATACGTAACCGTCATCCACCACAACGGGATTTGCAACCTCACTGATTGTTTTTGCCGTCTTTCTCGCCTGTTCGGATATGCCCGAAACAAGACGCATAACAAGCCTGACAACACACAGCAGTGCCACTATTGCCGAAATGCCCGCAAGTGACCACACGCCACCGAAAAAGAGCACTACCGCAAGCACAAGCGCCGCTGCACCGAATTTGAGCGTTGCCAAATCTTCCTGTCTGAATATTTTTTTCACCTGTCAATACCTACCAAATCACTTAACGGTTTCTGTTATACCCTGGACAAGACCTGCAATGCCCTGAATTTCCGAAGGGATTATTATCTTTGTAGCCTGACCGTCAGCTGCCGCAGTAAATGCCTCAAGACTCTTTATCTTGATGACCGCATCTGTCGGGGATGCTTCATTGAGTTTTTTAAGACCGAGTGCAGTCGCTTCCTGCACCTTGATGATGGCTTCCGCTTCACCCTCAGCCTCACGCACTTTAGCCTCTTTAATCGCTTCTGCACGGAGAATTGCAGCCTGCTTTTCAGCCTCTGCCGCAAGAATTGCAGATTCTTTTTTACCCTCTGCAACAAGAATAGCAGACTTCTTCTCACCCTCTGCACGAAGAATGCTTTCACGGCGTTCACGTTCAGCCTTCATCTGTTTTTCCATGGCATCCTGAATCTCCCTGGGAGGCAGGATATTTTTGAGTTCAACCCTATGCACCTTTATGCCCCACGGATCTGTAGCCTCATCAAGCACAGAGCGCAGTCTTGAGTTGATTATATCTCTTGAAGTAAGTGTCTGATCAAGTTCAAGCTCACCAATGATGTTACGCAGTGTTGTTGCGGTAAGCACCTCTATCGCCTGAATAGGACGCATTACACCGTAAGTGTAAAGCATGGGGTCGGTTATCTGAAAATAAACGACCGTATCTATCTGCATTGTTACGTTATCCTTTGTGATAACGGGCTGAGGCGGGAAATCAATAACCTGTTCTTTAAGTGAAACCTTCTTGACAATTTTGTCAATGAAGGGCACCTTGAGATGAAGACCCGTTCCCCAGGTTGCTTTGTATGCGCCAAGACGTTCAATAACGAAAGCATTTGCCTGTGAAACAATCTTAATGTTTGCTACTATGAGTGCAATTATTGCAATGATAATTATCAATACTGCCATATAAACCTCCTACTTAACTATCAGGTGTACACCTGAGATACTCTTAACTGTAACCTTATCGCCTTTTTTGGCAAAATTACCGTCTTCCGTATATGCCGACCATACCTGACCGCCGACTTTGACCTGACCTACCGTTTCATCATTGTCAATATCCTCTATTACAATCGCAGTCTTGCCGATAAGCGCATCGGCATTTGTCGGAATGGCCTTATTATTTACGTATTTGCTTATGAGCGGTTTTGTAAAAATCAGCAGTAATACAGATACCGCCACGAACAGCACAAACTGGAGCCAGAGCGGTGCATTAAAAGCCGCTGCCGCAAGCGACACAAGCGCCCCGCCGGCAAACCATATGCTCACAAGCCCAACTGTTACCGCCTCCACAACAAGAAAGACCAAAAAGGCACCAAGCCATAAATATACCATCGGACTGACCTCCTTATATTATTATACTAACATTTTATCATATACAGTAATTCTGTTCAATACTCATTCTTTGGAAAAAGCACGGAGATTTCCCCGTGCAGGGGCGTGTTCGCTTAGAAATTATTCGCCCAAAAAACATTATTTTGGCGTATAACTTTGTTAAAAACCCTCCATATCCGTCAGGATTATGGAGGGTTTTTGCCTTGTTCTTCATCCAAAATAATGCTTTTTGTAGCGCTAAAGCAGTTTTGAGTCAGAGATTTTTCGTTGAGACAAAATAATAAAAATTCCGTAATACAAAAAGTATTACGGAATTTTTTTATGAAGTATTAACGGAAAAGGTCAAGTGGGAACCGATTCATCCCTAAGTGAACACGCCCAAACGGGTGACTCTTTTGCATTATTTGATACTTACTTTTGTCATTACTACGGGGGTTAAAGGCTTGTCGCCCCAGTCGGTATCAACTGCAGCTATTCTGTCAACAGCATCCATACCTGAAACTACTTTTCCAAAAGCAGCGTACTGACCGTCAAGGTGAGGTGCGTCTTCGTGCATTATGAAAAACTGGCTTCCTGCTGAATCGGGGTCCATTGCACGTGCCATAGATATAACGCCACGTGTATGCTTTAAATCGTTTTTAACACCGTTTGCAGCAAATTCACCCTTTATAGAATAGCCGGGACCGCCCGTACCGTTTCCTTTGGGGCAACCGCCCTGTATCATAAATCCGGAAATTACACGGTGGAAAGTAAGTCCGTCATAAAAGCCTGAATTTACAAGTTTTTCAAAATTTTCAACTGTTTTGGGGGCAATTTCGGGATAAAGCTCTATTTCAATAAGCTCGCCGCTGTCCATTTCAATTACTACC
>JAZSCG010000202.1:0-2431 GCA_045602805.1 Feifaniaceae bacterium | reverse complement strand
AGCTGACAGACGTTTCAAAGAACGTTATTTCGGCAATGGATGCAGACACCGTATACGAACAGGTGACGGCATGGGCAAAGGATTACGATAAGAAGCTTTATGATATACTCACTTCCGACGAAAACCGTGCAAAGAGCATTTTTGCTATCGGCAGGGGCGGTAACAAGCCGAGAAAAGACCTGTCTGCATGGAAAGACGTACGTGATTACGTAAGCATCTTCTATCCGACCATTTTCAAGGCGGAAAACACCTTCCCTGACAACGTGAAAGAGGCTTCTTTAGTGCTTTCCGACTTTGCAAAGACCTATAACGAGAATGACGATATGGACACATGGTTCTCCAAAATTAAGGAAATATGCGTTAAATACGGCTACGCAGAAAAAACGGGCGATTACAAGAAAGAGCCCGAGAAATATAACGGACACATCGGCGACATTTCATCAGTTATACGTGTTGCGGTAACAGGCCGCACGAATTCTCCCGATATGTATGCGGTAATGCAGATAATCGGCAGAGAAGAAACGCTTAAGAGAATTGATGACGCCATAGAATTTTTAAACAGGTGATTAAATGAACGATAAAAAAACCGTATTCAGCGGTATACAGCCAAGCGGAAAAATTACGCTCGGCAACTATCTCGGTGCAGTAAAAAACTGGGTTGATTTTCAGGATGATTGCCGTTGCATTTTCTGTGTCGTTGACGAACACGCCATCACGGTAAGACAGGAACCTGCAAAGCTCCGTGCACAAACCTTTGAGCTGCTTGCACAGCTCATCGCCTGCGGAATTGACCCCGAAAAATACGAGGACACCGTACTTTATATTCAGAGTCACGTGCCTCAGCACGCACAGCTTTCGTGGCTTCTCAACTGCTACACCATGTTTGGCGAGTTGTCGAGAATGACTCAGTTCAAGGATAAGAGTTCAAAATATTCGGATAATATAAACGCCGGTCTTTTCACTTATCCCGTACTTATGGCAGCTGACATTCTTCTCTATAAAACGGATATTGTTCCCGTCGGCATTGACCAGAAACAGCATCTTGAGCTTGCACGCACCATAGCACAGCGTTTCAACGGTGTGTACGGCGATACGTTTACCGTACCTGAACCGTTTATACCCAAGGCAGGTGCGAAAATAATGAGTCTTTCCGAGCCCACAAAGAAAATGAGTAAGAGCGACTCTAACGAAAACGGCTACATTCTTCTTGCCGATACGCCCGACGTGATAAACCGCAAGATAAAACGTGCCGTCACCGACAGTGAGGCACTTGTCTGCCGTCGTGACGACAAGCCGGGTGTCAACAATCTTATGACAATTTACTCAATTGCCGCAGGCAAAACAGATGATGAAATTGTAAAAGAGTTTGAGGGCAGAGGCTACGGCGACTTTAAAGCAGCCGTTGCGGAGGCACTTATTGAAATGCTTCGTCCCATCCAGGAGAAGAAGGATTATCTTCTTCAGAATAAGGACCATCTTGAAAAAATATATACTGAATCTGCAAAGAAGGCAGAATGGCTTGCATCACGCACGCTTGAAAAAGTTTACCGCAAGGTCGGCTTTGTGGCGAAAGGAAGATAAATATGATAAAACTTGCTCTTCTGTGCATTATTGCAGCATATTTAATCTCTCTTGCGCTCACCCCGCTTGCAAAGAAAATTGCTATACGCTTTGGTGTTATGGACATTCCCAAGGATGCCCGCAGGATGCACAAAAAGCCCATTCCGAGAATGGGCGGTCTTGCAATTTACATTGCTTTTATAGCTACGTCACTGTCTGTATGCAACATTGACAAGAAACTGATTTTTACACTTGCAGGTGCAACAATTATTGTGATACTGGGCATTATTGATGATAAATGCGCCCTTCCTGCACTGCCTAAATTGATAGTTCAGCTTATAGCGGCGGCACTTCCCGTCATAGGCGGTCTTCGTATCGACTTTTTAAACCCCTTCGGTGTTGCCGAAAAAGGCTATTGGTTTATGGGCTGGCTGTCCATACCGCTTACGGTATTCTGGATAGTGGGTATCACAAACGCCATAAACTTCGTTGACGGGCTTGACGGGCTTGCAGGCGGTGTTTCAACGATTGCCTGCGCATCACTTCTTGCAACTGCGGTGCTGACGGGTGCTTCATACAACTCGATAATTCTTCTGTCGGCACTCATAGGTGCGTGTCTCGGCTTTTTGCCCTACAACTTTCATCCGGCATCGGTATTTATGGGGGATACACGCTCAACCCTGCTCGGCTATATGCTCTCGGTAATTGCGGTGGGTGGTATGTTCAAAACTACCATAACGATATCCTTCATTATACCCGTAATTGCGCTGGGCCTTCCGATATTTGATACGGCTTTCGTAATAATACGCCGTATACTGAGCGGTAAAAGCCCGATGGCACCCGACAAGACTCACCTTCACCATAAGCTTAT
>JAZSCG010000201.1:0-3569 GCA_045602805.1 Feifaniaceae bacterium | reverse complement strand
CTCTCGAGTGTTTCACAAGTTCCAAAAGCAGCACTTTCTATTGCGGTAACGGTTTTGCCGTCAATTTCGTCGGGTACGGTAATGTCAATTTCTTTCAGAGAACAGCTTGTTACTGTTATGCCCGTTTCGTTTTCAACATAGGAAAAGTCGACATCTTTTTTGTTGCAGGAACAAAGTGTTAGAACCAATATAGTTATAAGGAAGAAAAAAATTGATTTTTTCATATAGTATGGACACCTCCAACGTCACGCACAAGGCGCAGTATAATTTTTAATTATTTATATCCGCATACTGTGAGCAAGGGCTCATCGGCAGACAGAGAAATGTCGTTTGTCAGGAGAGTTTCCTGGTCAAAAAACAGGGGGATAACGGGCATATTCGCATCAAGTGAAGATATCAGCTCTGCATCCGTATATGAGGCATATTCAGGCAAAAGTGCCGACACGTCCATATCGTTTGGAAGAAGTGTTTCACCAACGTATATATCGTAAGCACCGGCCGAAATCGCTGCGAGATAATCGTCCCAGGCGAGTGAAGATACAGTTGTCTTTGCACCAAGCTCTTCAAGGGTATCGGCAAGACTTCTTGCTATCATCAGGCGGTTGACATTTTCGCTGTTTACAACAATATTTACCGTTGAACCCGATATACCTGCAGACAAAAGCACATCTTTTGCATCGGCAGTCGAGTATTTTGCCGAAATTAAAGACGAATCAAATTTATACCACGACGGATTTATCACGGAAAATGACACGTAACCGTTACCCTGCGGCGCAAATGATGCAAGATACGTTCTGTCAATAATTGAGGAAATTGCGTGTCGGTAATCCGGTTTTGAAAATATTTTACGGTATTTGTTTATTCCGAGAAAGGTGAGCTTGTTGGTGGATATTGTTTTTAAGGGGGTTGCCCTGTCTATCTCACCGTAGGAGAGGTCACCGCTATTGTAAAGAAGCGTTATTTTTTTGTCGTTGAAAAGCTCTGTTTTGTTGCCCGTGACGAGTGATATTTCGGTAATGGTGCCCTTTATACCATAGTAGTTGTCGTTTGGTACAAGTGTAGAGTTATTTGCAAATTTATAGGCACCGACACCGTTTGAATGCTCGTTCACTATCGGAAAGGTGAGCAGAGTTTCAAGGTCATGAGGTACATAGCTTAATGTAAACTGAACACAATATGGCGAGATGAGGGCTGTTTCGGTAACAATGTCGGAAAATTTCTGATACTCTGTTTTGTCAAGCTTTGAAACGGAATATATAAGTGCGTTTCCGTCAAAAGGGGTGCCGTCAGAAAAACTGACATTTTCACGAAGTGTCACAGTCAGCAGATTTCCGCTTACAAAATAACTTTCGGCAAGCAGGTTTTTTACGCTGAAACCGTTATCTATTGCAACAAGACCGTCATAAACAAGCGATACAATTATTTTATCGTCTTTGGTTTGAGCCAAAAAAGGTGATGCCGCACCGTCCGTGTATATCGAAACAGATGACGGACTGTCAGGCAGATATACGGGCAGACTCTCATCCTCGTCAGTCTTTGAACATCCGGAGAATATGAGAAGTACAGCCGTTAATAATAAAATAAAACGTTTCATTTTTACCTCAAAGAAATAAATGCCACCTGTGTACCCCTCGGAAGACCTGTTCTTCTGTGGGAGAAAAACATATCCTCTCTCTCAAAGGTGCACAGACTGGAAATTTTTATGTTTTCGGGTTTTATACCGCAGGACATAAGTATGTCTGCATTTGCCCGCCGTAAATCCACATGCGGTTTTTCGTAAGTCCAAATGATAACTGACGGGTCAAATTGTAAGGCGACGTCCTTACTGACTTCGTATGCAGCGGCGCTGATACATGGACCTATCTCAACAAGAATGTCACTTGCCTTACTGCCGTATCCCAGCATGGCATCAACAGCCGCCTTTTGTGAGCCGGCAACAGTTCCCCTCCAGCCTGCATGGGCAGTCGCTATGACTTTTTTTACGGGGTCGAAAAACAAAATCGGCACACAGTCGGCGGTAATGCAGGTAAGCGTTACGCCGGAAAGTGCCGTAACAAAACAGTCTGCATCCCGTATATCCGAGCACATTTCCACACGTGTCACGTCGGTCACGTCAGCCCCATGTACCTGATGGTTAAATATAAGACTTTTTCTTGTAACATCAAGTTCACCACATATAAGTGATAAGTTTTTTTCAATATTTTCTTTACTGTCGGCAGAAAAAATGCCGGGATTAAGTGAGGCAAACACCCCATCCGACACGCCGCCGCATCTTGTTGAAAATGCGGCAGTAACGCCGTCAAAACCTTCGAATGCTTTAATCAGTCGCTCAGACAGAAAAACCACTTCCTTTTCATACATTATAACATAAAATATGCGTATATGATACAAAGATGATAATTTACAAAAAGATATTTGTTGGTATATAATATAAGCGGAGGTTGCATATGGTAAGACTTATTCTTGAAGGCGGCGGAATGCGCGGTACGTATACCGCAGGCGTGCTTGACTGCTTTTTGGACAACAATATAGAAATAGATGACATAGTCGGGGTATCCGCAGGAATCTGTACAGGCATCAATTATGTGTCAAAGCAAAAGTACCGTTCGCTTAAAATCAATACGAAATATCTCGACCACGGTCGTTATGTTGGTATAAAAAATCTTCTTGCAACGGGCAGCATATTCAATATGGAGCTTCTTTTCAAAAGAATTCCCGATGAGCTTGAGCCTTTTGATTATAAAACCTACAACAACAGCGGAAAAAGGGTAGTGTCTGTCGCCACAAGTTGTCGCACGGGTGAGGCGGTGTATTTTGACGTGTCTGATTTAAAAAGGGGCAGTCTTGAAAAGATACAGGCTTCGGCATCAATTCCACTCCTTGCAAGACCTGTGGAAATAGATGGGGAGTTGTATTATGACGGCGGTGTTTCCGACAGCATACCGATAGAGTGGTCAATAAAAAACGGTGCGGACTGGAATATTATAATCTTAACCCGTCCCTCAGGCTACAGAAAAGAGGAGAAGGAAGATTCGGGCATAACGGATAAAGTTTTGAAAAAATATCCTGCGATAGCAAAGGCGTATTCAAAAAGAACAAAGGTATATAACGCATCTCTCGAACTCTGTGAAAAAGAGGCGGCAGCGGGCAGGGCGATAATTATAGCGCCAAGTGATACCGAAGGTGTTTCAAGGCTTACAAAAGACAGGGTAAAACTTGTCAGACTCTACAAAAGAGGCTACAGTGACGCTGAAAAAATGATCGGCAAAATAAAAGAATTCATATAAAAAGCGGGCGTGTTCACTTAGTGATGAATCGGTTTTGGCTTGACATTTTCCGTTAATACTTCATAAAAAAATTCCGTAATACACAAAGTATTGCGGAATTTTTATTATTTTGTCTAAACGAAAAATCTCTAACCCAAAACTGCTTTAGCACTACAAAAAGCATTATTTTGGATGAAGAACAAGACAAAAGACCTCCATATCCGTCAGGATTATGGAGGTCTTTTAACAAAGTTATACGCCCAAATTATGCTTTTTGAGCGAATAATCCCTAAGCGAACACGC
>JAZSCG010000200.1:0-2415 GCA_045602805.1 Feifaniaceae bacterium | reverse complement strand
AACTTTTACACTGTCACCCTCGTCGGCGGACACTTCAACAACTTATATCAAATACAGGAAAAACGGCTCACGGGAAACAGTGCGTTACTATGCTGCAGGGCAGAAACTCCTTACCACCTACACCATAACCTCAAGTGGTGTGAACGTGAGTGATAATTCCACAGGTGAAAGTTATAAACTGCCGGCAAACAGCATTTTCACTGCAGAAAGACTGCTTGGTCTGCCCGACCTTGAATGGTTTTACGGTGCGGCAGAGTCCAACGTGTCACAGATGCGTTTTGATACTCTCGGTAACACGAGAGTAATCTATCTCGAATACAGATACCCCCGTCTGTCGCAGACGGAAAAGTATTGGATATCGACGGAAAACGGTGTTATTCTCCGTGCCGAAACACTTATGAACGGCAGAACTTACATGACGGTAAACGTCACGGATATAGAATAAAATGGTATGCACAAAGTGCATACCATTTTATTTTTGTTTCATTTTGTATGTTTCTATTATATTTGTTATCGGCTTGTAGAGTATCAGCATAATTAAAAAATTGCCTGCGCCGTGTATGAGGTCATAGGGGATTCCTGCCACCCACCATGCAAACGCACTTTTCAGTCCTGCCGACAGAGTCTCCCCAAGAAAAATATAGACCAAAGAATTAAGTGCACCGAACATCAGCCCGAACACGCCTGAAAAAACACTCCAGAAGGGTACGGATTTTACCCTTGAAAACACTTTCGTAACGATTGCAAGAAGAGGCCACGTGTAAAGATACATTATCCACCACAGATTGATGCCGAATATAAGACCCTCAATCACGATAAATACGGGAATGGCAAAATAAATGCTTTTTCCGAAATAGAGTGCAAATACAATTATCCAGAAAGAAGTCAACTCTATATTCGGAAGGCCCATAAAGGCTATTTTACAAACCTCTATCACAGCCACCATAAGACCGACCGTGACTATTTCACGGGAGGTTATTTTTGTTTTTCCCATTTTATGCCGCCGTATAAGTAATTCCAAATACGTCGCCGTGCGCTACGGGTTGCTTGTCCGCACCGTAGTTTCCGTATTCACCGTTGACATAGAGTGCCCAGTATGCACCGTTTACGTTATAATCGGCCGTTTCACCGTTTACCGTCATTATCATACCGTCGTCAACCGTAAACGTAAGAGCCTCTATCTCTTCCATCACTTCTATGAGATAAAGAGCGTCTGTTTCTACGTCGTAGGTTGTCACCTCTCCGCTCTGTGAGGTAACTTCAATAGTTACCGCTTTGCTTCCCTCTGCGGTCTGCTCACTGAAATTCAGGTATACGAACACCATTGCCAATGCAAGTATAACTGCAACCGCTGTTCCTAAAATCTTTTTCATATTTCTCTCTCCTTAAAATAAAATGACCTTTTACACGCAGTAAAAGGCCATAATAATAATAAATGCCTGTACCAGTTACTCGTGGTATGCAATATTTACGGGCAGGTCTTCTGACTTGTGTTCAACGGAGCGCTTCCCTTCTCGGCAAATTGCCAATGGTACGAAACAACCCTCCCACTTACAGCGACGAGTTCGTGCAGGACTTACACCTGCTTCCCTTTTCACCGAATCGAGTATAAAACCCATTCGACACCTGTAAATTTACAATATTATATTTTTAATAAGCGCATATATTGCCGGAATAAATATCGCCGGCAGCATATTTGCAACGTTGATTTTCTTTATGTCAAGCGTGGTAAAGCCGATACACATAATGAGCACGTTGCCCACAAGCGACATCTGCGATATAACGTCTGCCGGAATAAAACTTCCTGCAACTACCGCCAGCAGAGTTATTGCCCCCTGATATATTATAATCGCCAGTGCGGAAAATGCAACCCCCGGGCCGAGTGTGGTGGCAAGAATCATCGACGTAACACCGTCAAGAAGTGCCTTTATGTAAAGCATATGCGGATTGCCTGCCATACCGTCTTCAATACTGCCGACAATTGCCATCGCACCGACACAGAAAATTACGGATGCCGACACGAAGCCTTTGACGAAGGTGTCACCGTCACCGTGTCCCGCAAACTTATTTCCGAGTGCCTTGCCGATTTTTTCAAAACCAACGTCTATTTTACAAAGTTCACCTATAACCGTGCCGATTGCAAGCGATATTACCATAAGAAGCAAATCGGTCGTTTCAAGACCGCTATCAGTCACCTTTATGCAGTTTGCAAGCGCACCTGCAATACCCATTATAATGACCGAGATAAATATCGCATTCTGCAGATTGGTTTTAAGTTTTTCCGAGAGACCTTTGCGGAAAAGTATTCCTATTACGGTTCCTGCTACTATAGCGGCGGCGTTTACCAAAGTACCTGTTCCCGGAATCACGCCTTGACGCCTCCCTTTTCAAGAAGGTCCTGCTTGATATCCCACA
>JAZSCG010000199.1:0-12852 GCA_045602805.1 Feifaniaceae bacterium | reverse complement strand
GATCAGCTCCGTTCGGTAGAAGAAATCAAGCGGGATATGGAAAGCAGTGTGCCTATGGAGCGTCTGCTCTGCGGTGACGTCGGCTTCGGCAAGACGGAGGTTGCACTCCGTGCCGTGTTCAAATGTGTGAATGACGGTAAGCAGGCGGCGATTTTAGTGCCGACTACCATTCTTGCATGGCAGCATTTTCAGACGATTTTAGCACGTTTTTCGGGTATACCCGTAAACGTCGAGGTGCTCTCAAGATATCGCACCAAATCTCAGCAGGAGGAAATAATCCGCAAATTAAAACGCGGTGAAATAGACGTAATCGTCGGCACGCACCGACTCATACAGAAGGATATAAAATTCAAGGACCTCGGTCTTGTCGTTGTCGATGAAGAACAGCGTTTCGGCGTTGCACATAAGGAAAGGCACAAGGAAATATCCAAAAACGTAGACAGCCTGACACTTACCGCAACACCCATTCCGAGAACGCTCAGTATGGCGCTTTCGGGCATACGTGATATGTCACTTATAGAGGAACCTCCCCGTGACAGACAGCCCGTTTCGACCTATGTAATGGAATACGACTTTACACTGCTCTGTGAGGCGATGAGGCAGGAGCTTCGTCGTGGAGGACAGATATTCTATCTTCACAACCGTGTCGATTCGATAGAATTAACGGCGGCAAAGATTGCACAGCAGATTCCCGATGCGAATATACGTACCGCACACGGCAAGATGAGTGAGCAGGAACTTTCGGAAATATGGGACAGTGTCATTTCAGGTGAAACGGATATACTCGTGTGTACGACGATAATCGAAACGGGCATAGATGTATCAAATGCAAATACGCTTATAGTTGAGGATGCCGACAGAATGGGTCTTGCACAGTTGTATCAGCTTCGCGGACGAGTGGGCAGAAGTCACAGAAGGGCATTTTGCTATCTCACCTACAGAAAGGGCAGGGCACTTTCCGAGGATGCGGAAAAGAGGCTTTCTGCAATAAGGGAATTTACCGAATTCGGAAGCGGATTTAAAGTTGCAATGCGTGACCTTGAAATTAGGGGTGCAGGCAACATCCTGGGTGCACAGCAGAGCGGACATCTTGAATCGGTCGGATACGATTTGTACGTCAAACTGCTTGACGAGGCGGTAAGGCTCAAAAAAGGTGAAGTCACCGCCGAAAAGGTCGAATGTGTGTTTGACATTCCTCTGTCGGCACACATCCCGTTTGACTATATCGAAAGTCAGGCGGCAAGGATTGATATTTACAAGAAAATTGCGGTAATTGATACACCCGAAGAACTCGACGATATGCAGGATGAACTTCTCGACAGATTCGGTGAACTTCCGAAAGAAGTCGAGGCACTCTGCCGTATATCGCTCGTGCGTAATATGGCAACTAATGCAGGCATAACCGAAATTAAAGAGGAGGGCGGCCGCATTGTTATAGATGCGGGGTCGCTTGACCTTGAGGCACTTTCGGGTGCTATGGAGGCATTCGGCAGAAAGATTGTGTATATGCCTTCACCTCAGCCGGTTGTAAAAATTGTGCCGAGAAATAATTGCAGTATACTGGACGAGGCAGAGACGTTTGTAACAGAGTATAGTAAAAACAGCAGGTCGTGACCTGCTGTTTTTACTTGTTACATTCTGACGGTGAAATGCCGTATTTTTTTCTAAAGGCTCTGCTGAAATATAAAGGGTCTGAGTATCCCACTGAGGCGGCAACTTCACTGATTGTATAGTAGTTGCCCGAATCGAGAATTGCTTTTGCGTGCGACAGCCTTTTTTTCGATATGTAGTCTTTGGGGTTGGTGCCGAAATTGGAGAAAAATATTTTTCGAAAATAAGCACCCGATATACCGCACATCAAATGTGTATCGGAGGGCACCGCTTGTACGGAACAAAAATACGCTTCGTTTTCTGTCTGTAACTTTTGCAGGCAGTTTGCTTGTTCCTTTTAAAACGTTAATTCTTTTCAAATTTTCTATATTGGTAAACAAATAACCACCTCATTTTACTTGAAAATGCAGTAAAACAGGAATATAATAACAACAATTTCTGTTTTGCAGAATAACAGATAACAATCTGTATACTTGTGTTGCTGTTTGCTATGGGGTGATGAAATGAAAACGAAAAACAGTATAGATATGATACACGGCTCACTGTGGGGCAAGATATTCAAATTCGCAGTGCCTCTTATACTGACGGGTATGTTACAGCGCTTTTACAACGCTGCCGACGTTATCGTGGTTGGACGTTATGCAGGGCGTGTGGCGCTTGCAGGTGTCGGAACAACGGGTTCTGTCACCGCTTTTTTGCTTGAAATCACTATGGGTCTGTCTGTCGGTGCGAGTGTCGTTTTAGGCAGGGCACTCGGACGGGGCGATAAGGAGAGTGCAAGTAAAATCGTACACACCTCAATGCTGGTGAGTATTATCGGCGGTCTTCTGATGGCGTTTGTGTGTGTCGGTTTTTCTGAGCCTTTGCTTAATATGATAAACGTGCCTGACAATGTTATGGGACAGGCTAAGATATATCTTCAGATTTATTCTGTAGGTTCAGTTTTTTCACTCATATACAATTTCGGTGCGGCAATTCTGCGTGCCAAGGGTGACACCAAGCGCGCGTTATATATCGTTACGGTGTCGGGTATCGTCAACGTGGTGCTCAACCTCGTTTTCGTTGTGGGCTTTGGTATGAAGGCAGAAGGTGTTGCGATTGCAACGCTTATAGCCAACGTAATCAATGCCGTATCCGTAGTATACATCCTCTGCAGAGAAGACGGTGACGTAAAGCTTGACTTAAGAAAACTACGCATTGACAAAAATCAGTTTGCATTCATATTGCGTGACGGTATTCCCTCAGGCATACAGGGCTCGGTTTTTTCGCTTTCCAATATAATTATACAGTCAAATATAAACAGCTTCGGCGATGCCGCAATAGCAGGGAATACGGCATCTGCTAACATCGGTGCGTTTTTGCTTGTTATGCTGAATGCATTTTATCAGGCATCCCTTGCGTTTGTCAGTCAAAATTACGGTGCGAAAAAATACGGCAGGATCAAAAAAACCGTATATGTCTGTGTGGCATACAGTGTTGCACTGTGGGCAATTCAGGCGGCAGTGGTATTTGTTTTAAACAGACAGCTTATAAGCATATATGCACCGGGGGATGCAGAGGCGATAGCATACGGTATGCTCAAAAACATGCGCGTCTGTCTTTTGTACGGGCTCTGCGGTCTTATGAATACGATGAGCGGGGCACTGCGAGGTATGGGTGCATCAATTTCAAGTATGATAGTTTCGGTCGTCGGCGTATGCGGAATACGAATTTTATGGGTTATGACGGCATTCCGTGCAAATCCCACGTTTGAAATGCTGTGTCTGTGTTACCCTCTGTCATGGATAGGCACACTGGCAATGCACACAATAATGTTCTGCATTATGTTCAGAAGGTGTCGTACACAAGAACGGTTGTCGCTAAAAACCGTATAAAGCAAATTAAATAAAAAAAGACCGTTTTTTGACAAAAAAGCGGTCTTTTTTGTTTTATAATTTTCTTTCATTCTGTGCAAACTAATTTTGTGCGGAAGGAGGAAAAAAATTGAGCATTTTAAAAAATAAAAAACTGTATTTTATCGTAATAGTACTTACTGCCTTTGCCATTATGACGGCAGGAATACTACGGGATACCGTTGCTGAGGATTTCTGCGTTTTTGCAGGTGAGGAAAGCTTTGACGACGGCAGTTTAATAGTAATGAATGCCGTAAGTGACGTCACCGTTACGGGCGATGCGGTGTACGAGGCTCGTCTGTTTGGCGTAATACCGATTAAAACCGTATCGGCAAACGTCATTTCGTCGAGAGAACTTGTGGCGGCAGGAAAACCCTTTGGTGTAAAACTTTATACCGACGGTGTTCTGGTTGTCGGTCTGGGGGATGTCGAAACCGCCGATGGTATAGTCTCTCCTGCACGGGAGGCAGGCATTGAAACGGGCGACATCGTACTGTCAGTAAATAAGCAGAGCGTTATGACGAATGAGGACATTTCGCATCTTGTAAATGAATCTGCCCGTGAGATTGAAGTTGAAATATTGCGAAAAGACAAGACACACACTTTTAAGGTAAAACCTGCTTTTACCGAGAGTGGTACAAAAATAGGTATGTGGGTGCGGGACAGCACGGCAGGCATAGGCACGATAACGTTTGTCGACAAGCAGACAGGTATGTTCGGCGGTCTCGGACACGCAATATGCGACGTTGATACGGGTGAGATAATGCCTCTTTTACACGGAAGTGTTGTAACGGCGCAGGTAAACGGCGTTATAAAGGGTAAGGCAGGCTCACCGGGCGAACTCACGGGCATCATCAACGAAAAAGAGGAAATAGGCACTATTCTGACAAATTCAGAGACGGGCGTCTACGGCACACTCTCTGACCTTAACGGCATAGACACCTCCCGTTTATATGAAACGGGCTCACGAAGCAACGTAAAAACGGGAAAAGCGACGATAGTATGCGACGTCGGTGACGGTACACGGGAATACGAAATTGAGATAGAGAAGGTCTATAACGGCACATCAAAAACAAAGAATATGTCGGTAAAGGTAACCGATAAGGCATTACTTTCAAAAACGGGCGGTATAGTACAGGGAATGAGCGGCAGCCCAATTATACAAAACGGCAAGCTGATCGGTGCCGTAACTCATGTTCTTGTAAACGATTCAACACGAGGCTACGCCATTTTCATCGAGAATATGCTTAAAGAAGCAGGGGGTTAAATACACCTGCTTCTTTTACAGCTGTTCTTTAAAACGAAATACGGATATGGTATAATATATCAATAAATATATTTCTGAAAGAACTATTGTGAGAAGATAAGTAAAAGCAAAAACTCGGTCATATGCCGTTGAGACCTTTTTGGGCGATAAGATAAATATTGTGATGCACAGTACAAACGGCTATGAAAATGCATCTGTATTTGAAGGGAGGGTATATTAATGTGCACACTCATTCCGAAAATTCTCACGATTCTGTTTGCAAAATTGAAGAAATGCTTGCGACTCAAGGGATAAGGGTACGCCAAAATTATGCTTTTTAAGCGAATAATCCCTAAATGAACACGCCCTTTTTAATGTTTTCTTTGCTTCTTGACAGAATTCGACTTGATTTATGTAAAATGCTTGTTAAAATAGTAAACATAATTAATATTGACCGGGAGGAAGGAAAAATGGAAAATGCGATAAGGGTTCTTATTGCGGACGATGACAAAATTCTGGGCATCCACGAAAAGGAAGCGCTTGAAAAAGACGGTTACGATGTTGTCGGTATTGCGACAGACGGTAATCAGGTGCTCGAGATGGCGCAGGAGTATAAACCTGATGTTATAGTTCTTGATATGTGTATGCCGCAACTTGATGGTATAGGTGTGCTTGAAGCAATCGGTGCAGACGGTGAGAATAAACCTTACTGCATAATATACAGTTATCTTGCTTCATCGGAAGTAATGCGTCAGGCAGATAAGAGGGGAGCGACCTATTATCTGCATAAGGATAATGATTTTTCACTTTTGTCGCAGAGAATATCCGACATTACCGAGGGCAGAGCCGAAGCGGGCGGAATAACCGAAAATGAAAACAGAAATAAAATCGAGCGACGTGTGACGGATATTATCCACGAAATAGGTGTACCTGCTCACATAAAAGGATACCAGTATGTCAGAGAGTCGATAGTAATGGCAGTTCTCGACATGGAAGTGCTTGAAAGCATAACGAAAAGACTCTATCCCGATGTGGCAAAAAGGTTTTCAACAAGTCCTTCAAGAGTTGAGAGGGCAATCCGCCATGCAGTAGAGGTTGCCTGGGACAGAGGAGATGTCGATGTGCTCAACCGCTACTTCGGTTACACGGTTGCCTGCAGCAAGGGAAAACCGACAAATTCCGAGTTTATTGCAATGATTGCCGACAGGCTCATGCTTGAAAATAAAATTAGATAAATTCTTGCAATTTTTTGTAAAAATATGCTATAATCATCTTAGTGAGATGCGGTAAAACAGCCGTGTTTCGACAGCAGATGAGGTAGATATGTTTAAAATCGGCGACACTGTTTTGTATCCTCTGCATGGTGCAGGTGTGATTCAGAACATCGAAGAAAAAGAAATTCTGGGTGAGGTAAAAAGTTACTACATATTGAAGATTCCGATATCTGATATGACGGTTATGGTTCCTGTGGATGCGGATGTCGGTATCAGAGATATTGTTGATGCAGAAACAGCGAAAACGGTCATTTCAAAAATAGGTGAGCTTGAGTTGCCGCCTGAAACAAACTGGAATCAGCGTTTTCGTGATAATATGACACGCCTTAAATCAGGCGATATGATGGTGGTTGCATCTGTAGTAAAATCTCTTTTGGACAGGGACCTTGAGAAAGGTCTGTCTACGAGTGAGCGTAAAATGCTTATGAGTGCAAAGCAGGTGCTTGTTTCAGAAGCGGCACTTGCAACGGGTGAAGATCCTCAGGAAATAGAAAAAGAATTATATAAATCAGCAGGAATTGAAAAATAAAAAGCCCACACGGGCTTTTTATTTTTTATTGATAGATGAATATGTATAGTATATAATTAAAACAATAACCGATATGAGGGTAATGAGTATGACGTTATTTACAAAGTACAAAAAAACACAGTCAAAGGGCGTCTGTGCGGTAATTGTTGCGGCAGGAAGCGGGTCTCGCATGGGGTGTACGGATACGTCCAAAATTATGCTTGAACTGCTGGGAAGACCGGTTATATCATATACGCTTCGAGCCTTTGAGTCGGCGGAGTGTATTGACAGTATAGTGGTTGTCGCAAGGCGTGAAGATATGATGCTTATAACCGATATAGCACGCGAATTTAACATAAGCAAGCTTAAAAGTGTTGTGGCAGGCGGTGCTACGAGAAGTGAGTCTGTTGAAAACGGTCTTGCCGCACTTCCGTCAACGACGGGTTATGTAGCGATTGCAGATGGGGCACGGCCGCTTATCACACCCGAAATTATAAATAACACGGTTACGCAGGCGATAAAAGTCGGCGGCGCAGCTGCCGCCATTCCCGTAAGCGATACGTTAAAGCGTGTGTCGGATGGGAAAATAACGCAGACGGTTGACCGCACGTCACTTTATGCGGTGCAGACTCCGCAGGTGTTTGACGTTATAAAATACCGTGCGGCACGGTCGATAGCAACGGAAAAGGAATATACGGACGATACGATGTATTTTGAGGATGCGGGATTTGCTGTTGCGATAACTGAAGGAAGCGCTTCAAATATAAAAATAACATACAGGGAAGATATTGCTCTTGCCGAGAGCATACTGGAAAAGAGAGGGTACTGATGATTAGAATTGGTCACGGATATGATGCGCACCGTTTTGCCGAGGGCAGAAAGCTTATTTTAGGCGGTGTCGAAGTGGAGGGCTATATGGGCCTTTTGGGACATTCGGATGCCGATGTGCTGACCCATGCGGTTATGGACGCACTTTTGGGTGCTGCGGCACTCGGTGACATAGGTAAACTGTTTCCCGACACCGATGAAAAATATAAGGGTGCAGACAGTATAGAACTGCTTAAAGAGGTTGTAAGTGTGCTTAGAGAAAACGGATATGGCGTTTCCAACATAGATGCTACCGTCATAGCACAGAAGCCTAAACTTGCACCGTACATAGAAAATATGAGACAGAGGATTGCTGATGCTATGGGCATTGATGTATCTCAGGTAAGCATAAAGGCGACTACCGAAGAAAAAATGGGCTTCACAGGCCGTCTTGAAGGAATAAGCGCCCATGCTGTTACGTTGATTGAAAAGGATTGATTTTATCAATCCTTTTTTTGTTGCATAGAATGGTAAGAGGTGAATACTATGACATTTTATGTTGTGTTTGACTCTGTCACTTATGCGACTAAGGCAAAAAGGGCACTTGAAACGATGGGAATAGCGGTTAGCGCAGGCAGGGCAAGGCTGAATACGCCTGCTTGCAGCAGGGGATACACCCTCGAAATAAGGGACAGAGATATAAATTCGCTGAAGTTAAATCTTGCAAAATCGGGGATTAAATACAGAAAAATAATCTCCGAGGGCACCAGCGGACACTTTAAAACGGAATGATATATCTGGATAACAGCGCCACTACCTACCCGAAACCGCCGTGTACGGCAGAGGCGATGATTGCAGCAATGCAGAAATTCGGAGCAAATCCCGGCAGGGGAAGCAATCCGTTGTCGCTTAAAGCGGCAGAGGAAGTATATAAAGTACGGGAAAAAGCGGCAATATTTTTTGGTGCGAAGCCTGAAAACGTAATCTTTACACAAAATGCCACAATGGCGTCGAATGTTGCAATAAAAGGACTTCTTGATGGCAATTCACACTGCCTGATATCAAATTATGAGCATAATGCGGTGTGGAGACCTGTTCACAAAACCTGTGCATACAGTATATTTGAAATATGTGATACGCAAGGTGAAACACTTTACAGACTTTCAAAGAAGCTCCGCAAGAATACAAGGTGTATAATATGCACCGCTGTGTCAAATGTTACGGGGCGCATTATGCCGATAAAGGAAATATGCGCGTTTGCAAGGGATAACGGACTTGTGAGTATTGTCGATGCCTCGCAGGCGGCAGGCTATATACCCTGTGATGTCAGGGATATAGGGTGTGATATTCTCTTTACCTCGGGACACAAAGGGCTTTACGGACCTTTTGGAACAGGCCTTCTGATACTGGGCACCGATATACAGTTAAAAACCCTGATAGAAGGTGGTACGGGCACGACCTCGAATGAGGCGCATCAGCCACCCTTTCCGCCTGAAAGGTATGAGGCAGGCACGCTCAATGTGTGCGGAATAATAGGTCTGGGTGCCGGGATAGAGTTTATTTCAAAGTATGGCGAAAAAATAAATGAAAAAGAGTATGAATTAACGGCAGACCTGCGTGCAAGCCTTATAGAACACGGCATTACGGTATATGACAAGGAGTTTAACTTTACACCCGTAACCTCGTTTAATTTGTCCGATGTTTTGCCTGCAGAGGTAGATGAAAAGCTTAGTGCGGCAGGAATATGTGTACGAAGCGGGTTACACTGTGCATCACTTGCTCACAGAACGCTCGGAACGCACGAAAAAGGCACAGTGAGAGTAAGTATCGGTGCGTTCAACACACGACGGGATATTAATACTTTGTTAAGGATTGTAAAAAATATATAAATTACGACATTTTTTCTTTTATTTCTCTTGTGGTTATGATATTATAAATATAATAATTGCAAGAGAGGGGCGAAACAGGTGGATATAAGGGCGTTACTGAATACGTTCAGAACACAGTTTGCAGGTTTTACTGTATTCACGGCGATAGATATTCTTATCGTCGCATATTTCATTTATCTCGTTATAAAACTTTGCAGGGATACACGTGCGGTTACTTTGCTTAAGGGAATAATTGTACTTGTGGTTCTTCTGCAGGTGAGCGGTGTAATGGGTCTTGAAACCACCAACTACGTCCTGAAAAATACCATGCAGCTCGGTGTTATTGCCGTTCTTGTTGTGTTTCAGCCCGAGCTTCGAAGGGCGCTTGAGCAGTTTGGCAGAAGGGAATTTTTTGTTGGCGAAAAGAATTCCGACAGCCAGCACAATATTGCTGCGATTGCCGATGCGTGTAACGAGATGAGTAAACGCCATATAGGCGCACTCATTGTTCTTGAACGTACTACAAAACTCGGAGAAACTGTGGAAACGGGGCATGAGATAAATGCTGCGCTTTCCTCGGCAATGCTTCGTACACTCTTTTTCCCGAACTCCCCCATGCACGACGGTGCAGTTATCGTGAGAGGTGACGTTATAAGGGCGGCAGGCTGTTTTCTTCCGCTTTCCAAGACAAGTGAAATAAGCAAGGAACTTGGAACAAGACACCGTGCGGCTATAGGTATTAGCGAGGTTTCGGACTCGGTTGTCGTTGTCGTTTCTGAGGAGACGGGTACTATATCTGTCGCTGAGAACGGAAGTATCAGGCGCG
This sequence comes from Feifaniaceae bacterium, assembly GCA_045602805.1. Lineage (GTDB taxonomy): Bacteria > Bacillota > Clostridia > Oscillospirales > Feifaniaceae > RGIG6165. The sequence continues at coordinate 2,820 of JAZSCG010000199.1, read as the reverse complement.
GTTATTCCAAGGATGAACTTATAATAGAGCTTACATCGAAGTTTACCGAAAAAAAGAATATAGGCAATTTCTTCTTCGGCAATAAGGGAAAGGAGAAGAAAAAATGAAAGATAAAATAAACAGAATTTTCTTTGTGTTTTGTGATGCTGTGAAAGGCTTTTTTAAACACGATGCGGGTTTCAAACTGCTGTCGCTTGTGATAGCGATGGGTCTGTGGCTGTTCATAGGGGTGCAAAATCCCGAAACGGTGAGGACCTACCGCAATGTTTCCATTGATGTAAATGCGAATATGAGTGGGGAAAAAGCCCTTTCCATAATAGGTGACGATATGCTTGAGGCGAGCGTGACCGCAAAGGGAAAAAGAGAAGTGCTTCTTGATCTTGTTGCCTCTGACTTTGACCTTACGGCAGATGCCACGAATATCAAAGAGCCCGGAATATATAATCTCAGACTTGAAGCGACATCGAAGATTGCCGATGTTCAGGTAGATAAGGTGACACCGTCAAGCATTGAGGTGCGTCTCGACTATATAATGACAAGAACGCTTCCGATAGAGGTCGTTATCGACAGCAAACTGTCGGAGGAGGATTATGTGCTTGGGGAAGCGGTGACAACGGCACAGTCTGTTACTGTTACGGGTCCCGAGACCGAGCTTTCAAAGGTCGAAAGGGTGTACGCCGTTCTCAAGGTGGAGGAAGCAGGAAAGCACAGCGAAAAACTCAATATCCGCTACGTTGATATAAACGGCGAAAGTGTTGATTCGACCTATTTTGAAGCAGATATAGACAAAATAGGTGTAAAGCTTGATGCCTATACAAAAAAAGTAGTGCCGATAAGGGCGTATGCCGATGCTGAGGGCACGATGTTCAGTGAAAATAATTACCGTCTGAGTGTATCACCAAGCACGATTACGGTATACGGATATGAGGATGACCTGAAAGATGTTGATGAAATATCGGCAGGAATGTTTAAAGTAAACCTTTTACTTGAAGGTGAATTTGAACAGACTATTACCATGCCCGACGGCGTATATACGGATGAAAGTCAGAAGGTCAGCATTGCAGTCAGATTTGCAGGCATAAGTGACAGGCAGTTCACGGTGGACACCGTTAATTTCATAAATGTCCAGCAGTCGTGCGTTGCGGTGCTCGACGATAAAAACGTAACGTTTACGGTAAGGTCAGGGGATGAGCTTACCGCTGAAGACGTATATCTTGAGGTCGACCTTGAAAATGTTTATCCGGGAACGCAGATGTTTCCTGCCACACTCAGATTCAATAACGGCAAGCAGGGTGAACTTCTAAAGGATGTAACCGTCAGTGTAACGGTGGAAATTGCATGATAATAATAAACGACATTATTCTTACACCGGATGACAATGAGGACAGGGTGTTTGAAATTGCGAAAAAAAGGCTGCACGGTGAGATACCCGAAAGTCTTGAAATAAGGAAAAAAGCAGTTGACACAAGGCGCTCGGTGCGCCTTGTGTATTCTGTGTCTGCCCGTTTTGACGAGACTGTGGAAAAGCGTCTGGCGGCAAGGGATAAAAAACTTGTCTACAGACGTGATGTGCAGGAAACAGAAATACCGATATGTGAAAAAAACGGCAATCCGCCCGTCGTGGTCGGCTTTGGTCCGGGCGGTATGTTCTGTGCGTTGACACTTGCAAGGGCAGGTCTTAAGCCCATAGTTGTCGAGAGGGGCAGTTCTATTGAAAAAAGGCAGTTGTCGGTAGAAAAATTCTGGGCAGGCGGTCCGCTTTCGAACACCAATGTTCAATTTGGTGAGGGCGGTGCAGGTACCTTTTCCGATGGGAAACTTACAACGGGCATAAACAGTCCTCTGTGTGACAGTGTGCTGATTGATTTTGTGAAATTCGGTGCGCATGAGGAGATACTCACGACGGCAAAACCGCACATCGGTACAGACGTGCTTTGCAAAATAGTCAGAAATATAAGATGCGAGATAGAAAAACTTGGAGGCAAGGTGCTTTTTGACACCCAACTGACTGAACTCAACATTAAAAACAACAAAATTACAGGCGTTAAAACAACAAGCGGAGAAATTCCGTGTGATACACTTGTACTGGCACTCGGGCACAGTGCACGTGATACGCAGGAAATGCTTTTGAAAAATGGCTTTGAGATGGAGAAAAAGGCGTTTTCCGTCGGTGTCAGGCTTGAACAGAAGCAACAAACTGTTGATGAGGCTATGTACGGCGAATATGCAGGCCATCCTGCGCTGCCGCCTGCTGAATACAAACTCTCATACCGTGAGGGAAACAGGGGCGTATATTCCTTTTGTATGTGCCCGGGCGGGTATGTCGTAGCGTCGGCTTCGGAAGAGTGCGGTGTTGTTACAAACGGAATGAGCCTTCACGGAAGAGACGGTGAAAATGCCAATGCGGCAATAGCAGTGTCCGTTTTGCCGGAAGATCTGGAAAGTGACGTTCTTTCGGGTGCACGCTTTCAGCGGATGCTTGAGCAAAAGGCATACGAGCTCGGCGGCAGAAACTATTTTGCGCCTTGTCAGAAAACACTTGATTTTATCGAGGGCAGAAAAGGTGATATTAATTCATCCGTAATGCCGACCTACAGACCGGGTGTACGTGCAGCGGATTTGAACGATGCATTGCCGAAATTTGTTTGTGATATGCTAAAGACGGGCTTTGCCGTCTTTGACAAGGGAAGACATGGCTTTGATTCGATAGGCGGTATATTGACGGGCGTTGAAACGAGGACGTCGTCTCCAGTACGCATACTTCGTAATGAAGAACTGCAGGCGCCGTCGTGTAAAGGCGTATACCCTTGCGGAGAGGGG
>JAZSCG010000198.1:0-1721 GCA_045602805.1 Feifaniaceae bacterium | reverse complement strand
CGTTATATTTCTCGGGCTCTTTCTTGTAATCGCCCGTTTTTTCTGCGTAGCCGTATTTAACGCAAATTTCCTTGATTTTGGAGAACCACGTGTCCATATCGTCATTCTCGTTATAGGTCTGTGCAAAATCGGAAAGTACCGAAACAGCCTCTTTCACGTTCTCGGGGAAGGTGTTTTCTGCCTTGAAAATTTCGGGATAGAATATGCTTACGTAATCACGCACGTCTTTCCATGCAGATAAGTCCTTTCTCGGCTTATTGCCACCCCTGCCGATAGCAAAAATGCTCTTTGCACGGTTTTCGTCGGCTGTGAGGATATCGTAAAGTTCTTTATCGTAATCCTTTGCCCATGCGGTTACCAGTTCGTATACGGTGTCTGCATCCATTGCGGAGATAACGTTCTTTGAAACGTCGGTCAGCTTATCCTGGTCAAAGAGTGAACCCGAAACACTCATTTTTTTGTGTGAGAACTTAAAGTCTCTCGCACTTGCCTGCTTGTTTGCTCTGCGCCACTCCTCAAAGTTGGAGTTGAGCGTTGTCATAACGTATTCGTAAACCGCATCAACGGGATATCCCTCACTTCTGTAGAAGGACATTGCAGCCTCAGGGTCCTTACGCTTTGAAAGCTTTCTCTTTGACTCGCCGTCCATCTTCATGAGCGGTGATATGTGAAGGTATTTCGGACGCTTCCAGCCCAGTGTATCAAAAAGCTGAAGGTGGAAGGGGAGTGTTGAAAGCCACTCGTCACCCCTTACGACGTGCGTCGTGCCCATAAGACGGTCGTCAACGACGTGTGCAAAGTGATACGTGGGAATACCGTCAGACTTTAAAAGCACGTGGTCAATGTCGTTTTCGGTAAGTTTAAGGTCGCCTTTTATAAGGTCGGTATGCTTGATTTTACGCTCGACACTGCCCTGAGAGCGAAAACGCAGTACGTAGGGCATACCTTTTGCAAGAGCCGCCTCAATATCCTCAAGGCTTCTGTCACGCCATTTTGCCCATTGACCGTAGTATCCGAAGTTTGCCTTCTGCGCCTCCTGCTGTGTATGAATGTCTGCAAGTTCTTCCTCCGTGCAGAAGCAGGGGTAGGCGTTGCCTGCAAGCACAAGTTCCTTTGCAAATACGTGATATATGTCTTTACGCTGTCTTTGACGGTAGGGGCCGTAGGCACCCTTGTCACCGTCTACGGTAGCGCCTTCATCAAATTCAATGCCGTAGTAACGGAAGGTTTCGATAATATCCTCGACACCGCCCTCGACTTCACGCTTTGCATCGGTATCTTCAATTCGAAGATAGAAAACGCCGCCACTCTGCTTTGCAAGTCTTTCGCTGGTTATCGTCGGGAACATACTTCCGAAATGAACGAAGCCCGTGGGTGAGGGTGCCATTCTCGTTACAGCCGCACCTTCGGGAAGATCTCTCTTAGGGTATTTTGCATATATATCTTCGGGTGTATCGGTAACGTCGGGGAAGAGTATGTCTGCAAGTTTTTTATAATCCATTTTATTTCTCCTTTGGTGTGTAACTGTCTTTAAGACCGACGATGAGGTTAAACGTATTGTCGTACTTACTGTCACGGCAGAAGTAGCCGTTTCTTACGAACTGGAAGCGGTCACCCGCCTTGCTGTCGGCAAGTGAGGGCTCAACGTAAGCATTGTCGAGCACGGTAAGTGAATTTTCGTTGAGGTAGTCACCAAAATCGGTACCCTCTTCCATATCGCC
>JAZSCG010000197.1:0-1562 GCA_045602805.1 Feifaniaceae bacterium | reverse complement strand
TATGGAAAAATATATTGATGAAGCCTGTGCCAAATTCCGTGAGATACTTTTGTCGCAGGTAGAACGTGTAGAAAAAATGAAAAGCGGTGCATCAGCAACCGATTTTTCAAAACTTGATAAAATCGTCATCGGCCTTGCAGGCGGTGACGGTATCGGCCCGATAATAACGGCAGAGGCTGAAAGGCTTTTACGTTTTCTTCTTGCCGATGAGCTTGACAGCGGTAAGGTTGAAATCAAAGTAATCGAAGGGCTGACCATAGAAAACCGTATGGCACAAAACAAAGCGGTACCTGACGACGTGCTTGCAGAAATAAAGAAGTGTGACGTGCTTCTCAAAGGCCCCACGACCACACCCAAGGGCGGCACGATGGAGAGTGCAAACGTCACCCTCCGCCGTGAGCTTGACCTTTTTGCAAACGTGCGTCCCGTATGCGTACCCGAGGAGGGTATTGACTGGACCTTTTTCAGAGAAAATACCGAAGGTGAATACGTGCTCGGAAGTAAGGGTATAGAAATTCCCGACACGCTTGCCTGCGACTTCAAGGTGACGACAAATCCGGGTACGGAGCGTATTGCAAGGGCGGCATTTGAATTTGCAAGGGCAAACGGCAAGAAAAAAGTTGCCATCGTAACCAAGGCAAACATAATGAAAAAGACGGACGGCAAGTTCTCCGCCATCTGCCACGAAATCGCAAAGGAATACCCCGAAATCGAGGCTGAAGAGTGGTATATCGACATTATGACGGCAAATCTCGTCAACACGGCGATAAGAAGCAGTTTTGAGGTGTTCTTACTTCCCAACCTCTACGGTGACATCATAACCGACGAGGCGGCACAGATTCAGGGCGGTGTCGGCACTGCAGGAAGTGCAAACACGGGCAGTAAATACGCCATGTTTGAGGCAATTCACGGCACGGCACCGAGAATGATTGAACAGGGTATCGGCGACTACGCCAACCCCTCCAGCCTCTTTAAAGCGACAGAGCTTATGCTCCGCCACATCGGCTTTACGGCATACGCCGACAAGCTTGCAAAGGCGATGAGCATCTGCACCGAAACCGAGAAAAAGGTAATCTGCACGGGCGACCGTGACGGTGCAACCTGCAAAGAATTTGCAGACTACGTAATGCAGACAATAAAATCCCTTTAATAAAACAAAAAAGACAGTCAATGACTGTCTTTTTATTATTTTTTAGTCCACCAGAGTCAATGTTTCATCTTTGAAATACATCGTTCTTCCGCTCACTGTATATTCAGCCTCTTCCGTCTGATCGGGAAAATCAAGGTCGGTCAGCAGAAGCTTATAGGTCTTGCTGTTTTCATTTTCCTGCACCTCAAGAATCTCATACTGTATCTGTATACCGTAATTCTCGTAGGTAAACTTACCGTCCTCTAGAAGCCAGGTATCACCGTAAAGCTGAGACTTCCAGCGAATACCCTCAAGCTCATGATTTTTATTTTTATTCTGACAGCCCGCAAGGAGAGTCAGCACCATTATAACTGCAAGAAGCAGACAAAATTTTCTTTTCATATTCATATCAGTCCCAGAGTTTTTCGGGGTA
>JAZSCG010000196.1:0-1946 GCA_045602805.1 Feifaniaceae bacterium | reverse complement strand
CACCGAACATTGCCGCCTTGAAAAGTGACGAGCATATTACTGATTTTGCAACCGTCTTTGCAGTTTCTTCATCAGCACCACCGCTTACATTACATTCTAACATTTTTGTAGCGCCTTCGCCATCCCCTGCAATCATTTTGCAGAGTTTTTGTGTAACTTTTTTCAGTGCTTCACAGAAAATATCGAAATTTTCGCCCTTGGCATCAATAACCTTATTCCCTGCAAGACCGTTTGCCAGAACGGAAACCATATCGTTTGTCGACGTATCACCGTCAACACTTACCATATTGAATGACGTCTTAACATCCTCAGACAGTGCATGCTGAAGCATTTCGCTTGTTATTGCACAGTCGGTTGTTACAAACACAAGCATAGTTGCCATATTGGGATGTATCATTCCGCTTCCCTTTGCACAACCGCCTATTTTACACTCCACACCGTCTATTTCAAAGCTGACAGCCGCTTCCTTAAGCACCGTATCGGTCGTCATAATCGCTTCAGCAGCAGCCGTGCCGTCATACGACAGACCGTCCACAAGTTCTTTCATACCGTTTTTAATAGGTGTTATATCAAGAGTCTGTCCGATAACGCCTGTTGAAGCAACGACTACGTCTTTCGCATCAATGCCTGCATATTCTTCAACGAGCGCACACATATCATTTGCGATTTCAATGCCGTTTGCATTACACGTATTGGCATTTCCGCTGTTGCAGATGACTGCCTGCGCCTTACCGTCGCTGATATTGGTTTTGGTTACCGTAAGCGGTGCGCCCTTTACAAGATTCGTAGTGTAAACTGCCGCCGCATTTGCCTTAACCTCACTTACTATCAAGGCAAGGTCTCTTTTTGTTTTGTTTTTACGTATACCGCAGTGAACACCATTTGCTTTAAAGCCTTTCGCTGCAGTAACGCCGCCCTGTATAATTTCCATATCTGCTCCTTATATGTCTAAACTGTACGTCATATCTCTTCCCAGCACTATATTCAGGCACTGTATAGCCGCACCCGACGAGCCTTTGCCGAGATTATCAAAATTGGAAACGAGAAGTATCCTCTCATCATTTCCGCTGACGCCTACCGTCATCCCGTCATTACCCGACAGGGTGTTTCCTGCGGCAAAACCGCCTTCACCTACTGTTTCGGTGTATTTTACAATCGGTCCTTTGTAAAGATTTTTGTAAACGTTTTTTATATCTTCCGCCGTATATCCGTCTGCCAGCTGAGATGCAAATAACGGCACCGTCACCGTCATACCGCTGTAGAAGTCGGACACGATGGGACAGAATATCGGCTCATTTTCAAGACCGCATACCGCCTTCATTTCAGGCAGATGCTTATGCTTCTGAGTTAAACCGTATTGTCTGGGTGAGTCGAGAAGAATATTTCTGTCTTCCCCCTCATACTCAGCAATCATCTTTTTACCGCCGCCGCTGTAGCCCGTTATCGAATGTGACGTAAGCAGTATATCTTTAGAAAGTATACCCGCCTTGACAACAGGTGCGACAAGTGAGATGAAACCGCTTGCATGACAACCGGGAACTGCGATTCTTTTTGAGTTCTTTATTGCCTCAAAAGCATCTTTTGACAATTCGGGGAATCCATACGTCCAGCCCGATGCCGTTCTGTGTGCTGTTGACGTGTCTATTATCACGGTATTTTCATTTTCAACCAAACTTACCGATTCTATTGCCGCCGCATCAGGAAGGCAGAGAAACGCAACATCCGCATTATTGAGCGCCTCTTTTCGTGCTGCAGGATCATTTCTTTTTTCTTCGGGGAGAGTTATGACCTCAACGTCATCATACTTTGCAAGTCTTTCGTTGATGCGAAGCCCTGTCGTACCCTCTTTACCGTCAATAAATATCTTAATCATTCAAAAACTCCGTAATGAACTTAATTTGTTCTGTCACCGAATCGGGACAGGTTCCGCCCTTTGAAATACGCTT
>JAZSCG010000195.1:0-1822 GCA_045602805.1 Feifaniaceae bacterium | reverse complement strand
GAATTTGCCTCCGACTTTCACGAAAGGAAGGCATAGTTCACACAGTGCAGGAAGTGCAGTTACCCCTCTTGAAACAGCCACATCAAACGTTTCTCTTAAGTCCTGTACAGCCTCTTCTGCCCTTGCACAGAGCGTTTTTAAGGGAAGAGAAAATTCGTCTGCCGTCTGCTGCACAAATGCAAGTTTTTTTGCGGTCGAATCAAGTGCCGTCACAAAAATATCTTCTCTTGCCATTGCAATGGGCAGTGCGGGGAAACCGCCGCCTGTGCCGACGTCTATGACCTTTGCACCCTGCGGAATATGGTCGCAGAGCGTTAATGAGTCTTCAATGTGTAGCACCATAACGGCATCTTTTTGTGTAATGGCAGTCAGATTCAGTTTTTTGTTTGCCTCAATAAGTCTGTCTGCCAGCGCTTCGTAATTTTTCATCTTCGTGTCTCCAGATATATGAGAAGTACCGATATGTCGGCAGGGTTTACACCTGATATTCTTGATGCCTGACCGAGCGTTTTGGGACGGAAATCTTCAAGCTTCTGCCTTGCTTCGAGGCGAAGACCAGAAATTTCAAGATAGTTTATATCATCAGGCAGTTTTCTGTTTTCAAGTTTTGAATTTTCACGAACTTCGGATAGCTGACGTTTGATATAACCCTCATATTTTATGGTTATTTCAACCTCTTCGCAGACGTATTCGGGAAGTGTCGGTCTGCCCTTGTCAAAGGGGGCAAGTCCCTTGTATGAAAGCTGCGGTCTTTTTATGAGGTCGGACAGTTTTGCACCCGTTACGGTTTCTGCCGTGCCGCAGGAAACAAGATATTCCGACAGTTCCTTACTCGGCGGTATCGTGGTGCTTTGCACACGCTCAATTTCGGCATCAATAAGCGCCTGCTTTTTGAGATAGCGCTGATATTTCTCCTCCGAGACAAGCCCTATCTCGTAACCAAGTGGCGTAAGTCTGGCATCTGCATTGTCCTGCCTTAAAAGAAGTCGGTATTCACTTCTTGACGTCATCATTCTGTAGGGTTCGCAGGTGCCCTTTGTAACAAGGTCGTCAATAAGCGTGCCGTTATAACTTCCGCTTCTCTCAAAAACAATCTGCTCCTTACCCTGAACCTGCCTTGCAGCGTTTATGCCTGCAACAAGTCCCTGTGCCGCCGCCTCCTCATAGCCGGAGGTGCCGTTAAACTGTCCAGCACCGTACAGGCCTTTTATATTCTTGAATTCAAGTGTTGCCAGAAGTGCTGTCGGGTCGCAGAGGTCGTATTCAATGGCGTATGCAGGGCGCATAAATTCGCAATTTTCAAGTCCCTTGACCGAGTGATACATGTCAAGCTGAACGTCAATGGGCATTGACGAAGAAAAGCCCTGAATATACATTTCTTCGCTGTCGAGTGCCACGGGCTCAACGAAAAACTGATGTCTTTCCTTATCTGCAAACCTGACAACCTTGTCCTCTATCGACGGACAGTATCGGGGGCCGACGCCTTTGACAAGTCCGCTGTAAAGAGGTGAACGGTCAAGATTTTTCAAAATTATATCGTGGGTATTCTTATTTGTGTACGTTATGTGGCAGATAACCTTGTTTTCGTAACCGGTTTCATCTGCATTGTCAAAGGAAAGCGGGGTGATGGGGTCGTCACCTATCTGCTCCTCAAGCTCGGAAAAGTCGATTGAACGGCGGTTTATTCGTGCCGGAGTGCCCGTTTTAAAGCGCATCATCGGTATGCCGAGTTTTTTTAGTGATTCCGACAAAGCATCTGCCGAGCGTATACCGTCAGGACCTGAAGGGGTAAAAACGTCGCCTACAATTGTCTGTGAATGAA
>JAZSCG010000194.1:0-1546 GCA_045602805.1 Feifaniaceae bacterium | reverse complement strand
TACACCGCAAGCAGACTTGATACGGGTGTATCCTTCGATGAAAGACCGTATCTTCCGCCAATTACCGTAATTCCCGACCCATAAAGTGCCGACGTAACGTCCGTATAAAGCGGTTCACCCACTGCACCCGGCTCTTTCGTTCTGTCCAAAACGGCAATTTTTTTGACGGTTTTGGGGATGGATGAGATAAATTTTTCCACACAGAAAGGTCTGTAAAGTCGCACCTTTACAAGCCCGACCTTTTCGCCCTTTTGAGTGAGAATATCTATTGCCTGCTCTGCCGTATCGCATACCGAGCCCATTGCAATTATTACACGCTCTGCATCAGGTGCACCGTAGTAATTGAAAAGTTTATAATCGGTGCCGATAAGGGCGTTTACCCTGTCCATACACTTTTGGACGACGTCGGGAAAACGCCCGTAAGTTTCGTTACACGCCTCACGGTGCTGAAAATATATATCGGGATTTTCGTGTGAACCCCGTATTGCAGGTGTTTCGGGGCTGAGCGACTGCTGTCGAAACGTATTTACAGCCTCTTTATCAAGCATTTTTTCAAGATCATCGTAATCCCATTTTTCTATTTTCTGTATCTCGTGTGACGTGCGAAATCCGTCAAAAAAATTCAAAACGGGCACTCTGCCCTCAATTGCGGCAAGATGTGCGACGACCGCAAGATCCATTATCTCCTGAACGTTGTTTTCGCAAAGCATACCAAAACCCGTCTGACGGCAGGCGTATACATCACTGTGGTCGCCGAAAATGCTGAGTGCATGAGTTGCCACGGTACGTGCGGAAACGTGAATAACGCATGGCAGGCCCTCACCCGCTATTTTGTACATATTCGGTATCATCAGAAGAAGCCCCTGAGAAGCGGTAAAGGTCGTTGTCAGTGCACCCGATGCAAGAGCACCGTGAAGCGTGCCTGCGGCACCTGCCTCCGACTGCATTTCGACGACTTTCACGGTATCTCCGAACAGATTTTTTCGTCCGCCCGACGCCCACACGTCAGTTATTTCCGCCATGGGTGATGACGGTGTTATCGGATAGATTGCCGCAGCATCCGAAAAAGCATACGCAACGTACGCCGCCGCAGTATTTCCATCCATCGTTTCGCGCTTTCTTTGCATAAATATTCCTCCAAAACATCTTCTACTGATAATATGTTCAGGCAGAAAAATAAATATACATAATAAAAACCGATGGGATAATCCCATCGGTTTTTTTCGATTCGTCTTATAAATTATTCAAGTTCAAATGCACCCGTATAGAGTCTGTAATAGTTGCCCTTTTGTGCTATAAGTTCATCGTGGCTGCCACGTTCAATAATCTTTCCGTGGTCAAGCACCATGATAACATCGGAGTTCTTTACAGTTGAAAGGCGGTGTGCTATAACAAACACCGTTCTGCCCTTCATTAACTGGTCCATACCCCTCTGCACAATCGCTTCTGTACGGGTATCTATGCTTGAAGTAGCCTCGTCAAGTATCATTACGGGCGGGTCGGCAATAGCCGCTCTCGCTATGGATATAAGCTGTCTCTGTCCCTG
>JAZSCG010000193.1:0-1900 GCA_045602805.1 Feifaniaceae bacterium | reverse complement strand
AGACGGGTGATGCTCAGCCCGATTATCAGAAGCTCGTTGCACTTGCAGATGCGCTGGACATCAGTATGGATTATCTCTGCTGTCGTACGGATGACGTCAATAAAACAGAGCCGAAAAGAAAAAATCATACATTTTTTGCGGGTATGATAGTTGCGGTTGCGGTGATTTCATTTTTCGTCGGAACGTTTTTTGGCGGACAGAAAGAAGCCGTGCCCGATAAAACGGCTTTACCCGACACGATAGAGATTGGCGGAGTGAACTTTTCAAACGGATCGAAAGGCCTTTTCTATCACTTTGTGCCGAGTGTGGTAAGTGACGACCTTATATATAAAATAGTATTCTGCGACTATGACGGCAACGAAGAAGTGTATGACGTGACGTGTGAAAACGGCACCTGCAGCGGAAGAGCCGATTTAAAGGGAAGTTACACAAGCGTAACGGTTGTGATAAGTGACGGCAAAGAAAGCCGTGCCCTGCCGATAGCGCAGGGGTTGAGTATGGGTGAAAATTCAGCTTCATGGACACCCCTTACAGAATAAATTTAAATGCAGGGATTTCTCATTCCCTGCATTTTTTCTCGGCAGGAGACGAGCCCCTGCCCTACAATATGGTCTGTTTGTAGGGGACGGCGTCCCGACGTCCCGTTAATGTGATGTTTGGTTTGTTGGAAATAACTAAATCTTACAACACCTCATCAGTCTCGCTATGCTCGACAGCTTCCCCTCAAGGGGAAGCCTGAGAAATATAAAAATGAAAATCCACCTGCTGTACAGGTGGATTTTTCGCTTTAGAAAGGTCTTTTTTGGGGTTGTGTAATGTTTACGTCGAGGGCGTAATCAAGCGGATCCGTTGCTTCTCCGTACTCCGTCAATTCGAGGTGGAGATGATCGCCCGTTGCCATACCCGTTTTGCCGACCTTGCCGATAACGTCGCCCGAAGAAATGCTGTCGCCTTCCTTAACTTCGATAGAGGAGAGGTGGGCGTATAACACGGTTGCCGTACCGTTATCCGTAATGATATAGTAGCCACGTTGCTTGTCATAATCTGCAGCGGTTACTTTGCCTCCGTATACGGCAAGCACGTCACTTCCGCCTTTTGCGGGGATGTCAATTGCGGGATGATTTTCTTTATCAAATATTCTTGAAACATTGTTGCTGTCGGGACAGGGCCATACAAACGTCTGTGAGGCTTCGTCTTCGTTTATGACGTTGCCTGCAAGCACACCGCTTGCAAACAGCGTTGTGGCAACTATAACTACGGCAAATACGGTGGAAATTATAATTTTTGTTTTAGTTGATTTAGTGTGATTTTTAATCATTTTAAACCTCCTTTTAAGAGCGTTTTTCGCTGACGTCATTCCTGTTGTGAGAGCATTGCTTACTCTGCCCGTACTCAGAAGTGACAGAATGGTGTTGACGTAGCCGAGTTTTTCCTCTTTGCTCATATTTTCCGTTGCTTTTAAATCGCAGGAAATCTCACAGTCAATACTCATCTGTCTGCTTATGAAATATACGGCGGGATTGAACCAGTGAATACATTTTACTATGCTGACAAACCATTTTACGAAGATGTCGCCTCTCTTGAAATGTGTCATCTCGTGCGAGAGGACGTTGCGTAACTGCTCAGCCGTCATTTCCGTGTCGGGAAGCAGTAAAGTGGGCATAAAAACACCTACCATAAGCGGTGAAGTTATGACGTTGCTTTTTCGCACACGGACGCACTTTTCTGTAAATGATGAAATCTGTGGACAGACCGTCGGTGTTGACGTGCGACGAAGCTTTGAAAGAAACAGAAAATAGTTTATGAGCTTTAATGAAAGGGCAAGAAATGCTACCGCAAGCCATACGGAAGGGAGATATGACGTTTTTCGTTCCGACAGCGGTGCGGTATCTTGAAGTTG
>JAZSCG010000192.1:0-8562 GCA_045602805.1 Feifaniaceae bacterium | reverse complement strand
TATCCGCTTTCAAAGGGATTATTATGTTTTCCGACGTATATACGGTAAATATATGTCTTTGACACAACGTCGTATCTGGGATGAAAATCCGCATCACATTCAGCAGCATTAATTACAGAAAGCTGTTTTGGCAGTACACTTGCAAGTGCATACGGTATCTTTTGTGTAGCAATACCGCCGTTAAAGGTCACTTTAGCAATATAACAAAGTGCATGAACGCCCGAATCTGTACGGCTACAACCTGTGACGGTGACCGGCTCACCAAACAGACTGATAAGCGCATCCTGCAAGGTCTGCTGAACAGTCACATCCTCTTTCTGCACCTGAAAGCCGTGAAATGCACTTCCGTCATATTGAATTTTCAAAAGCACATTCCTCATAGTGTATCCTTAAAAAACAAATTTGAATGCTATTGCCGCCGCCATAAAAACAATTGCAACAAATGCACCCGTTAAATCAATGTGTGAAAATCTCGTAACAGTCATCTTTGTTTTGCCGACACCGGAATTATAACACCTGCATTCCATTGCAAGTGCAAGATCGTCCGCCCTTCTGAAAGAAGAAATAAACATAGGCACCAGTACGGGCACTAATGCTTTTATCCTTGCAAAAAGATTTCCGCTGTCAAAATCGGCACCCCTTGCCCGTTGTGCATTCATTATCTTTTCGGTTTCCTCAACAAGTGTAGGAATAAAACGAAGAGCAATAGTAGTCATCATAGCAAGCTCGTGTACGGGCAATTTTATCTTTTTCAAAGGTGCAAGCAATCTCTCAATCGCATCTGTGAGTTCAAGAGGCGACGTCGTATATGTGAGCAGCGACGTTCCCGCAACAAGAATAATTATCCTGCAAATCATTTTAGCCGCCGCAACAAGACCTTCTTTTGTGATTTTTATCACCCATATTTTCACCAGAACTTCGCCCTGTGTAAAAAATATATTGATCAGTCCCGTAAACGCCACAAGAAAGAGTATCGGTTTTAAGCTTTTTATTACAGGTTTGAATCCGATTCCCGACACGGCAATTACGAGCACAAGAAATGCCGTTAATATTGCAAAGCCAATAAAACTGTCTGCGATAAATATCGAAACAATGTATGCTATTGCAATCAGTATCTTGGTGCGCGCATCAAGTCTGTGAACAAACGAATCACCCTGAAAATACTGCCCTAATGTAATATCCTTAAGCATGTGTGCCTCCTCCCGACAGTTTACCGAGCTCATCGATTGCCTGCTTTACGGTATAGACAGATGTCGGTACATCAACGCCCCTGCTTTTAAGTTCGATAAAAACCTTCGTTATTTGAGGAAGATCAAGGCCTGCATCAAGAAGTTCTTTTGAATGTTCAAAAACCTCGCCGACTTCTCCGAACATCATCTTTTTACCGTGACTGAGCACCAGAACTTTAGATGCATTTTTAGCAACATCTTCCATACTGTGCGATACAAGAAGTACCGTCGCACCCGTATCCTCACGGTATTCACGAACCCTTGCAAGTATCTCATCCCTGCCCTTAGGGTCAAGTCCCGCCGTAGGCTCGTCAAGAATGAATATCTCGGGACGCATTGCAATAACGCCTGCAATTGCCGCCCTGCGTTTTTCACCGCCCGACAGTTCAAACGGTGACTTTTGCAGATATTCTTCCGGAAGTCCCGTTATCTGTGCCGCATAGCGTACTCTTTTATAAACTTCATCGTCAGACAGTCCGAGATTTTTGGGACCGAAAGCAATATCCTTTTCAACCGTTTCTTCAAACAGCTGATACTCAGGATACTGAAATACAAGACCGACTTTTTTTCTCAAACGTGCGGTTGTTTTTGCATCACTGAACATATCTTCGCCATATATCCTGAGGACACCTCCTGCAGGCTTTATAAGCCCATCGATAAGCTGCATCAAGGTGGATTTTCCACTGCCTGTATGCCCGATTATTCCTACAAAATCGCCTCTGTCGATTTCTATGTCAAAATTATCAAGTGCGGTCATTTCATACGGTGTTCCGACACCGTATACATACTTTAACCTGCTTGCTTCTATCGCTGTCAAATGTCTAACCCTTTCATCTTAACAATTCTGTCTGCACATTCTCCTACAGTAAGCGGAAGATCGTCCGTTTCACCGAGTTCTGCCATGAGTTCTGCCACCTGCGGTACTTCAAGCCCGCATGTGCGTATCACTTCAAGATTGGAAAACACCTCTTTAGGCGTTCCCTGAAGGCGTATTTTACCGCCATCCATTATCACAAGCCTGTCACTGCCGATAACCTCATTCATATAGTGAGTAATGAGTATTATTGTTATACCAAGCTTCTTGTTGAGCTGTGTTATTATTTTAATAACTTCCGCACGGCCTACAGGGTCAAGCATAGCTGTAGGCTCGTCAAGCACGATACACTTAGGTGTCATAGCAAGTATGCCCGCTATTGCCAGACGCTGTTTCTGTCCACCCGAAAGTTTATACGATGCGTGCTTGGCATAAGCGGACAATCCCACCGTTGCAAGTGCACCGTTTACACGCCTGCGGATTTCGTCCGAGTGCATGCCGAGATTTTCAGGACCGAATGCCACATCCTCTTCAACAATGGTTGCAACTATCTGATTATCGGGATTTTGAAACACCATACCGACTTTTTTCCTGATATCAAGTATCTTGTCCTCGTCAGATGTATCCATTCCGTCAACGTAAACCTTTCCCTGTGTAGGAAGATATACGCCATTCAAATGCTTTGCCAAAGTAGACTTCCCGCTTCCGTTGTGACCGAGTATGCTTACAAATTCACCTTCAGCAACCGAAAGTGAAATATCATCAAGCACTTTTGTCTCAACATTGTCCTCACTCATAAAGCTGAACGATACGTTTTTACATTCAATGATATTTGCCATTATTTCTCCTTCTGCCATATTGCAGTTGCACCGCAAGGAAGATTTTCCTTATCGAGTGTTACGGGCAATCCTATCTCATCAGCAGTAACATAGCCGCCGAATTTCGGCTTCAAAACCTTTCCTACAAGATACGCCATTACAGACGCCGATAAACCCGTTGTATATGAGTTAAGCATAAAGAATAACGGATCATCCGACATAACCCCTGCACATAACTCCACAAGTTCAAAAAGGCTTTCTTCAAGTTTCCATATCTCGCCGCTAGGACCTCTTCCGTAGGACGGAGGATCCATTATAATTGCATCATACTTTCTGCCACGTCTTATCTCACGTTCAATAAACTTTTTGCAATCGTCAACTATGTATCTTATGGGTGCTTCGGAAAGTCCCGACGTCTTTGCATTTTCCTTCGCCCATGCCACCATACCTTTTGAAGCATCGACATGGCACACACTTGCACCTGCCGCCGCACAGGCAAGTGTTGCACCGCCCGTATATGCAAAAAGATTGAGCACATTTATCGGCCTTCCTGCATTTGCAATCTTGTCCATACAGAAATTCCAGTTAACTGCCTGTTCAGGAAATACGCCCGTATGCTTAAAGCTCATCGGCTTTATGTTGAAAACAAGTTCACCGTATGCATTTTTATAAGAAACAGTCCAGCGTTCAGGAAGATCAAAAAACTCCCACTTACCGCCGCCGCTTTTTGAACGGTGGTAATGCGCATTAGGTGAAAACCACCCCGAATGAGTCTTTTTTGTGCTCCATATAATCTGAGGGTCAGGTCTTACAAGAATATACTTGCCCCATCTTTCAAGCTTCTCTCCGTCGCTCGTCTCCAATATTTCAATATCTTTCCATCCGTCGGCTAATAACATAATGCCTCCAACATACAATTTATCAGTTAATTATAGCATTATAAATATATATAGTCAATTAAAAAGAGGTCACATTTTGCAATGTAACCTCTTTATTTTACAGTTTTTTCAGGTTGGCATAGTTAAACATCAGTTTTTTGGTGCCGACTCTGTCAAATTCAACTTCTATGAGAGCATCTGCCGCCATCGGACGGACAGACTTGACAACACCTTCACCAAACGCCGTATGCGACACACGATCCCCCTCAGTCACGTCAACTGTCTTTGTTGCACTTGGAGTTGTCTGCCGTATAACCGTAGATTTCGTTGCAGTATTCTGACTCCTTTTAAATTCGCCGCCGAAAGAATTGAAACTGCGGGCTCTGTTTGCCGTGGTTTCCTCGGTTTTGCGATTCACAGACTCTGTCAGTTCTTTAGGTATTTCAGTTAAGAAACGTGACTCAACATGATAACCCGGTCCGTAATAACTTCGTCTTTGCGTTGCCCTCGTAAGATAGAGCAGTTCTTTTGCTCTCGTAATTGCAACATAGGCAAGTCTTCTTTCCTCTTCCGTTCCGCCCGGTTCATCAAAACTTCTCTGTGACGGGAAAACACCGTCCTCCATACCGCTGCAGAATACTATCGGAAATTCGAGACCTTTCGCTGAATGAACAGTCATAAGTGTAACATACTGTCCGTTTTCGGAGAGTTCATCAAGTTCGCTGGCAAGTGAAACCTCCTGCAAGAAAGAGATGACTGTTGCACCCTCATTTTGTTCTTCGTAATTTTCAATATTCGATACAAGTGTTTCTATGTTTTCAGTCCTGTCTCTGCCGTCTTTTTCATCAAGCTCTTTAGAGTAGTTGAGATAGCCTGTTTCAGCAAGAAGCGTTCTGACAAACGTGCCTAGTGACATAGTTTGGCTTTTTTTGCGAAGCCCATCTATCATTGCAGTAAACGATAGTAAATTTCCTGCCGTTCTTGAAAGCTGAGGATAGTCCTGTGCATGCGATATAACATCATACAAACTTCTGTTTTCCACACGGGCAATTTCCTCTGCCGTTTCTATTGTGGCATTACCTATTGCTCTTTTCGGTTCGTTTATAATTCGCTTTAAGCGGAGTGAATCATCTTTATTTGCTATCAACCAGAGATATGCAATTATATCCTTTACTTCCTTACGCTCATAAAACTTCATGCCTGCAAAAACTCTGTAAGGAATTGCACTTTTAAGCATAGCTTCTTCAAGTGCGGCTGATTGGGAATTCGTTCTGTAAAGAACGGCAAAATCACCGTAATGCTTATCCTTTTCTGCTATGAGTCGCAATATTTCGGAAGCAATGTATCTGCCTTCGGCATACTCATTATCCGCTACATATAACTTTATTTTTTCACCGACGCCGTGCTCAGTCCAGAGATTTTTACCTTTTCTCTCACTGTTATTTTTGATAACGGCATTTGCCGCATCAAGAATATGCGATGTAGAACGGTAATTCTGTTCAAGTTTAATAACTTTCGTATTTTTAAAACACTTCTCAAAACTTAAAATATTCTCAATTGTAGCGCCTCTGAATTTATATATACTCTGGTCATCATCCCCTACTACGGTAAGGTTTTTATATCCGCTTGCAATCAAACTCACAAGACGGTACTGTGCCTTGTTTGTATCCTGATATTCGTCTACATAAACATACCTGAATTTATCGGCACAATAGCACAGAACATCATCGTCCGTTTCAAGAAGTTTTACCGTAAGCAATATAAGATCGTCAAAGTCAAGCGCGTTTGATTTACGCAGATTTTCTTCATACGCAAGATATATTTTTGCTATCGTATTCAGTCTGTAATCATTTTTGACAGACGAAGCAAATTCATCTGCAAAAGTCATATTATCTTTTGCATTACTGATGATATTTATTACACTTCCGACCGGAAATTCCTTATCATCAATATTAAGTTCTTTCATGATGTCTTTTACAACTTTTTTCTGGTCGTCACCGTCATAAATCGTAAAATCGCTTGCATAACCGAGTCTCTCTATAAAACGCCTGAGTAATCTTACACATACTGAATGGAACGTTCCCGCCCAGATATCCTGCGCACTGTCGCCCAGTCTTGCGATGAGTCTTTCCTTAAGTTCATTTGCTGCTTTGTTTGTAAAGGTAATTGCCATTACACCCGACGGATCCGCAGGTGAGCTCGATATAATATCTCTCACCCTCTGCGAAAATGCCTCATCAGGCTGCTGGGCATAAGCTTCAAGTAACAGCATATCCGCAGGTGATATGTCCTTGTCATTATCAAAAAACGCATTGCCGTATCTTATGGCAAATTCAATTTTATTTACAAGGACGGTAGTCTTACCGCTGCCCGCACCCGCAAGAATAAGAAGCGGTCCGTCAACTGTAAAAACCGCCTCTCTCTGCTGTGGATTCAAATGCTTGTATTCATTTATAAGTATTTTTCTTTTAACTTCGGAAAATGTCATTTTTCTCCCCTGTTTTCCAAATTTATTACAGAGAAATTATAACATTTTACCTTATCTACTTCAATAGCAACTTTAGTTTTTCAATAGCGCCTCTTTCTATACGTGATACCTGCACCTGTGATATGCCAAGCTTTGCCGCCGTCTGACACTGTGTTTCACACCTGAAATATCTTTGCAGTATTACCTTTTTTTCACGTGGCAGAAGTGAATTTATCGCTTCCGTCAGCGTTATCTGCTCAAGTAAAGCCTCGCTATTGTCAACCCCCACAAAATCGGAAAGATTTACGCTGTCATCCTTTGTATCATACTTCTCATCAAGTGAAATCACGGGCATAGTTGCATTTATCGCTTCAACCGCCTCTTCAAACTCAATTTTACAATACTCCGCAATCTCAGAAACTGTCGGCTCACGAAGTAATTTCTTTTCAAGTTCATTCTTTGCATAACTGCATTTTGCTGCCGTTTCTTTAAGCTTTCTGCTTACCTTTACACTTCCCGTGTCCCTGAAATACCTTTTGAGTTCACCCACGATTGCAGGTACGGCGTACGTAGAAAAAGCAAGTCCTTTTTCAGTATCAAAGTGTCTTATTGCCTTTACAAGCCCCATTGATGCTATCTGGGCAAGATCATCATAGTCCGTGCCACGTCCGATAAAGCGTCTTGCAGCCATATGAACAAGTCCCATATTATCCTGCACTGCTTTGTCCATTGCCGCAGCATCTCCGCTCTGTGCCGCTTTGATAATTTCTGTCATCTTTTACTGCCTATGTACTTTTTAAGTGTTACTTTTGTTCCTTTTCCCTCTTTCGAAGTAACTTTCACCTTGTCTACGAATGCCTCCATTACAGTAAATCCCATGCCCGAGCGTTCTTCCGTCGGTGCAGTCGTATAACAGGGCTCCATAGCCTTCTTTACATCGGGTATTCCTATACCTTTGTCTTTTACTGAAATAGTTACGCAGTCCCCATCGGTTTTAAGTGTCATCATTATCTTTCCGACAGTATCGGGATATGCATGGACTATGCAATTAGTCACCGCCTCCGATACAGCGGTTTTGATATCTGCAAGCTCGTCCACCGTAGGATCAAGCATCGCCGTAAACGACGACGCCACCTGTCTTGCAAATGACTCATTCACCGAAAGTGACATAAACGTGATTTTAACTTCATTTTTCATATTTTTACCTCTCTTTCTATCTGTACAAATGCCTGTGCACCCGACATTTTAAGCATCTTCTCAATACGTGCACTGCAACCGCAAACCGAAACTTTACCGTCATATTTTTTCATAAGTTTGTATCTTCCCATGATAAATCCAAATCCGGACGAGTCCATAAAATCAAGACCTGAAAAATCAATTTTCAGTTTTTCAGGTTTGTATTCCCTTATCGCTGCATCTGTTTCTTCTCTCAGAAAAATACAGTTGTGATGGTCTATTTCCCCGCTTATATGAACGGTTAGCTCTTTTCCGATATTTTCTATTGAATATCTCATTTTTTACCTCTCTTTTTAAACAAATAAAAAAAACCTATCAATTCAATGATAGGTTTTTTTACGTTATTTTTTTGTCAAAAAATGTATTTATCTTATTTTTAAAGGTTCTTTTACGTCTTCGTCAACGGTCTTATCATATTCGTACTCAGTATACTCACCGTCATCAAAGAGAAGTTTTCTCTCTAAAACGGTACATTTTCCGTTTCCGAGTCTACCGAAAGTATTGAGTCCCCACGTATATACGTACCCGTCTGCATCAACGGCTATGCTGTGAGAACCGCTTCCTGCAGCGTTTTTAATTCCGCCCAGAAATTGGGTGGGAGTAGGTCCGTATGAGACAATATATTCCTCACCAACCTGACCGCCTGTTTCCTCACCGTTTTCGTCACGGAATTTTATCGTATCTGCAAGTTCATCCCACGCATACAGCATACCATTATTCGAGAGATACATTGCTGCATTGCCGTAAACTTCTTTAACGTCACGTGCAATTTCACGGTAATCGTATATCCACCACTCTCCGCTGCCGTCACCAACAGAGCCTGCGAAACCGTTTGCACCCGTTCCCCACAGAACATCCGACTTATCTATATAAAATGTAGTCTGACTTCCGCAGGATACATATTTTGCATTCTCAGCTATAAGCATTGGCTCTGTTACAAACTCGTTAACCGTTTCGTAACCCGGCCCGAGATTTGCAAGATAGCCAAGTCCCCAAAGTTTTCCGTCATTATCAAAGTATGCAAGATGGTATCCGCCGACAGAAACCGACACTGCATTTTTAGCAACTACGGTAGGTGTGTCAACCGTTTCGACTTCACCGTCATATCCCGCAATACTCT
>JAZSCG010000191.1:0-6655 GCA_045602805.1 Feifaniaceae bacterium | reverse complement strand
CGGTTATGTTGTTCTGACCATATGGGTTTGCATATTTGTCTTCTGGAAGCGTTTTCACAGAGAATATGAATACATTTTTACGAACGGCGTTCTGGATATCGACAAAGTATATGCGAAACGTTCGAGAAAGAGAATTGTGTCGGTTGAACTTGAAAACGTTGAGGTGATAGCACCTGTAAATGCATCTTGCTTTACAGAGGATATGAAAAGGCTTGGAAATGCTGACCAGTACGACTGTACAGCAAACGATGCCGCTGCATTTACCTGCTATCTGATAGCTGTAACAAAGCAGGGTAAAGTTTGCATAATGTTTGACCCTAATAAAAAAATGCTCAGGGCTATGCGGCAGATAAAACCCGGCCTGTTTAAAAAATTTGAATTTTAATTGAGGTGATTTGTTTTGATGAACATGTCAAGAACATGGGCGGAGATAGATTTATCTGCGCTTACGCATAATTTTAATATTGTAAAACAGAATGTACCGCAGGATTGTAAAGTGTGTGCTGTTGTTAAGGCAAATGCGTACGGTCACGGTGCTCTTGCAACGGCAAAAAGTGTTGATGCCGACTACTTTGCGACAGCGACTCTTGATGAGGCAATAGAACTTCGTGAAGGTGGCATTGACAAACCCATACTTATACTTGGATATACCGCCCCTGACTGTGCGGAGTTTCTTGTAAAGTATAAACTGACGCAGACTGTTATGTCGCTGTCTTATGCTAAAAATTTAAATGATGCTGTTTCGGAAACCGTCAGATGCCACATTAAACTCGATACGGGCATGGGCAGAATAGGATTTCCTGTGCAGACCGATGATGAAAAAAGAAGTTCTGTTGAAGAGATAAAAGAAGTTACTTCTCTTGAAAATCTGTATTTTGAGGGTATATTTACTCATTTTGCTGTGAGTGATACGGTTGGTCAGGAAGAATTTACCCGTATACAGATAGAGAATTTCAAAACAGTTGTCGATATGCTTGAAAGCAGTAACGTTAAATTTGAATTGAAGCATTGTGCAAACAGTGCGGCGGCACTTCGCTATCCCGAGACAACTTTTGATATGGTAAGGCTTGGCATAGTTATGTATGGCCTTCAGCCTGACGGGGTACCGTGTGATAACGGCTTGCAACCTGTTATGTCATTGAAAACGAGGGTTACACTCGTGAAAAAAGGTACGGATGGCGGTACTATATCCTACGGAAGAAAAGCAGATTCTTCTTCGGACAGAACATACGCTTCACTTGCGATAGGATATGCTGATGGTTATTCGACGCTTCATTCAAATAAAGGTAAAGTGATCATAAACGGTTGCTATGCCCCTGTTGTAGGCAGAGTGTGTATGGATCAGATGATTGTAGATGTTACGGATATACCGGGTGTCTCCGAAGGAGATATTGTTACGGTTATGGGTACGGATGGAGAATGTGTTCTTACTGCGGAAGATCTTGCTGCAGACGAAGGAAAGATAAATTATGAAGTTGTCTGCGCAGTTGGTCGCAGAGTTCCCAGAGTCTACAAAAGATAGACTTCTGCGTAATATGATTATGAGGTCTTGGTGGAGACATCTGACTTAATTTTTATAAATTACGGTTAAAAAGGGTATTTACTCGGCAAGAATATAAATACACATATTTTTTGCTAATCATCGGAGAGTGAATACTGTGACAATAAAAAGAGGAGATATTTATTACGCTGATTTGAGTCCCGTTGTGGGAAGTGAGCAGGGAGGTATCAGACCTGTTCTCATCGTACAGAACGATGTAGGAAACCGATACAGTCCCACGGTTATAGCGGCGGCAATAACCAGCAGACTCGGAAAGACAAGGCTGCCGACACATATAGAAATCAGTCCGGGTGAAATCGGACTGCAAAAAGAGTCGGTGGTGCTTTTGGAACAAATAAGGACGCTTGACAAGCAGAGGTTGAAAGAAAAAATGGGTCATCTCGACAATGAGCAGATGGACAGAATAGACAGAGCAATTTCCATCAGCTTCGGCCTTGGAGGAGAGCAGTAAAAAGGAGTAACAACCATGAAGAAAAAAATGTTGTCAGTTTTTATTTCATCGGCACTTATAATATCTATGTGTGCGGCGGTAAATGCGGAGTACGGTTCGGCGGATGATCCGCTGATTTCACTCAGTTATATTACAGAGACACTGCTTCCCGAGATATACGGCAAGGTGGATGAAAAAATTGAGGAAAAACTCAAAAATGTATCAACAGAAGGAACCCAGACTCAAAAAACAGACCTTTCGTATGTGCCGTTACAGATGGATAAAGGCCAGAAGGTAGAGGCTGTGTCGGGTTCAATTGAAGTACTTCTTCGGAGAGGTACATTCAAAGCCGTAGATCCGCTGGGAGACCATCTTATCAATATGACTGACGGAACAGAAGCAGGTGAGGGACAGACACTTACCCTGCAGAATCTTTATGTTATTGCAAGACCTGACGGCAGAGCGATTATGGCAGATGCTGATTACTGTTGGATAATGGTGAGAGGCGACTATAGGATATCATAAACTTTGGAAAATTCGGATAATTCCGTAGTAAATTAAGAAATATTGCTGAATTTAACAAAAAGAGGGGTGAGCCCCTCTTTTTTTAAAATGTTTAGGAAGATTTGGTTGTAATGCAAAAAATATTTGTGTATAATGTTAAAAAATTAATTTAATTGGAGAATATCATGGGAGTTATTATAGGAATTGACATAGGTGGTACGAACACGAAAATTGTCGGTCTGCGTGACGGCAAGGTTTTTTCACCCGTACATGTCAGGGCAACTGACCCTGTTTCGTCTCTTTACGGTGCATTTGGTAAATTTACTACAGATAATAATATCGGACTTGATGATATTGAAAAGGTAATGATAACGGGAGTAGGCTCGTCTTTTATCAAAGAGGATATTTTTGGCGTAGAAACTATTAAGGTAGATGAATTTGTTGCCTGTGGTTTGGGCGGTCTTTTTCTGTCGGGGCTGTCCAAGGCTGTAATCATAAGTATGGGTACGGGTACCGCATTTATTGCGGCTGACAGGGGCAAAGTCAAGCATCTCGGCGGTAGCGGCGTAGGCGGAGGTACGCTTACAGGTCTTTCAAAGAAGCTTATCGGTCTTTCTCATATGGAGGATATTGTTGAACTTGCCAAAGACGGCGACCTCAAGATGATAGATCTGCTTATTTCGGATATTACCGCACAGTCGGCACCGACGTTACTTCCTGATATAACTGCATCAAACTTCGGTAAGGTAAACGATCTTGCAACAAAGTCGGATATTGCACTCGGAATTATAAATGCGATATTTGAAACGGCAGGCATGCTGGGTGTCTTTGCGGCACGAACTACAGGGGATACCAAGGCGGTTGTGACCGGTTATCTTGCTACGGTGCCGCAGGCAAAGGATATTTTTGCATCAATCACAAAACTTCACGGAACCGAGTTTATCATACCCGATACGGCAGAATATGCAACTGCAATCGGGGCAGCTATTTCATATGTAGACAAGGCAGGCATTAACTAATGGCAAACTATTTCGAACTGACTAAAAATGAAGCACAGGGTCTTTATGACGGACTCTGCAAGGAATATGAGGAATACAAGGCTCGTGGACTTAAACTTGATATGTCAAGAGGTAAACCGGCGGCGTTACAGATAGATATAAGTAACAGAATGCTTGATGTGCTGTCTGTCACGGAGGACTGTATGGTAAACGGCATTGACTGCAGAAACTACGGTGTGCTTGACGGTATTCCTGCTGTTAAAGAACTTTTTGAACCTATAATCGGGGCAC
Organism: Feifaniaceae bacterium; assembly: GCA_045602805.1. Taxonomy (GTDB): domain Bacteria; phylum Bacillota; class Clostridia; order Oscillospirales; family Feifaniaceae; genus RGIG6165. Next base: position 2,871 of record JAZSCG010000191.1, on the reverse strand, counting down.
CTGCGGAGAATCTTATAATAGGCGGAAACTCAAGTCTTACTCTGATGTACGATCTTATAGCAAAAGGTATGACACACGGTCTTAAGGACAGTCCTGTTCCGTGGTCTCAGGTAGAGGGAAGAAAATTTCTTTGTCCCGCACCCGGATATGACAGACATTTTGCCATAACTGAGACCTTCGGATTTGAACTTATAACAATACCTATGACACCAGAAGGTCCCGATATGGATATGGTGGAGGAGCTTGTAAGCAAGGATCCCGACATCAAGGGTATCTGGTGTGTTCCGAAATATTCAAATCCCGACGGCATCACATACTCTGATGAAACGGTTAAAAGATTTGCTTCGCTCAGACCTTCAGCGCCCGATTTTGTGATAATGTGGGATAATGCGTATGTGATACACGATTTATATGACGAAAAAGATGAACTGCTTAATCTAATGGAAGAAGCTGAAAAATGCGGCACTCAGGATATGGTTTATTCATTTATATCCACTTCAAAAGTCACATTCCCCGGAAGCGGTGTCTCTATTATGGCATCAAGTAAGGCGAATATTGACTACATTAAGAAGCTTCTTTTCTTCCAGACAATATCCTATGATAAACTTAATCAGGTGAGACATCTTGCGTTCTTTAAAAATACGCAGGGTATACTTGAACATATGAAAAAGCATGCTGATATGCTCCGTCCGAAGTTCAGGATGGTAATAGATAAACTTGAAACTCAACTTGGCGGTACGGGCTGCGGTAACTGGATAGACCCCAAAGGCGGTTATTTTATAAGTTATAACGCTTATAAAGGCTGTGCAAAGCGCATTGTTTCTTTGTGTAAAGAGGCTGGCATAGTGCTTACCGGTGCAGGTGCAACATACCCTTACGGCAACGATCCTGATGACAGTAATATCAGGCTTGCACCGACGTTCCCGACGACTGAGGAACTTTCTCAGGCGATGGATATATTCTGCCTGTGTGCCAAAATGGCAACTCTGGAAAAAATACTCGGATTGTAACCTTAACAAAACGGCGTAAACAGTAATATAAAAAAATGTTGACAATACGAAATAAAGTTGTTATACTATTTAAGCCGCATATTGCGGGCATTAACTGACATTTATGTCGGCCTGACAGTAGCGAGTCTTATTTAAAGAAAGAGAGGTGCTTTGTGTGTACGCAATAATCGTAACAGGCGGTAAGCAGTACAAAGTACAGGAAGGCGATGTAATTTACATCGAAAAGCTCGAGGTTGAAGCTGAAGCTGAAGTTAAGTTCACTAACGTCCTCGCAGTTGCTGACGGTGATAGTTTCACAGTTGGTTCACCTATGGTTGAAGGTGCTGTTGTTACCGGTAAGGTAATCAAGAACGGTAAGGGTAAGAAGATCCGTGTAGTTAAGTTCAAGGCTAAGAAGAACTACAGAAGAACGCAGGGTCACAGACAGCCTTATACTAAGGTACAGATCGAAAAGATTTCAAAGTAAGATGATTTTCGTAAATATTTCGGATAAAGGTTTTTCAGTAACCGGACATAGCGGATATGCAGATGCGGGACAGGATATAGTCTGTGCTGCGGTCTCAAGTGCAGCTGAACTTACGGCTAATGCTCTCACGGAGATAGTTGGCGTGCAGTGTGATATTGAGGTTGATGCAGATAAACCGCTCTTGTCAGTAACACTGGAAAATGAAGATAAGGCTGATCTTTGCAGAATGTTTATTAAGGCATTTGAACTGCAGATAGAAGGAATAGCGCAGAGTTATCCGAAGTATCTGACTATTAAAAAATCGGAGGTGTAACATTATGTTAAGAATAAGCATACAGTTTTTTGCACATAAAAAAGGTATGGGTTCTACCAAGAACGGTAGAGATTCAGAATCAAAAAGACTCGGCGTAAAGAGAGCTGACGGTCAGTTTGTACTTGCCGGCAACATTCTCGTTAAGCAGAGAGGTACTAAGATTCATCCCGGCAACAATGTCGGCAGAGGTTCTGACGATTCACTTTTTGCACTTATCGACGGAAAGGTAGCTTTCGAAAGAGTTGGTAAGGACAGAAAGAAAGTCAGCGTTTATGCTGTTGAACAGTAATTTAGATTGACTTATTACGGGAAAGGTATGTGCCTTTCCCGTTATTTTTAGGGAGATAACCGATGTTTATAGATGTAGCGAAGATTTTTGTCAAGGCCGGTGACGGCGGCAACGGTGCAGTTGCGTTTCACAGAGAAAAGTATGTTGCAAACGGCGGTCCCGACGGCGGTGACGGCGGTAATGGGGGAGGTATTGTTTTTGTGGTTGATAACCATATGAACACGCTTCTTGACTTTAAATACAAAAAGAAATATGTTGCCGAAAGCGGTGAAAACGGCAAAGGGGCAAGATGCTACGGTAAAAGTGGTAAGGACCTTGAAATTAAAGTTCCCATCGGCACGGTTATAAAGGACTTTGAAACAGGTAAAATCATACACGATATGTCGGACGGTAAACCGTTTAAGATGATAAAAGGCGGAAAAGGTGGCTGGGGGAATGTCCATTTCGCAACGCCGACACGCCAGTGTCCCCGTTTTGCCAAAAACGGCGAAAAGGGCGGAGAACGAATGGTTGTTCTTGAACTTAAACTGCTTGCAGACGTAGGTCTTATCGGTTTCCCGAATGTGGGTAAATCGACTTTTCTTTCAATGGTAAGCGCTGCACGCCCTAAAATTGCAAATTATCATTTCACTACGCTCACGCCTCAACTCGGGGTTGTAGCACCATTTGAGGGTGCAACTTTCGTTATGGCTGATATTCCCGGTCTCATAGAGGGTGCAAGTGAAGGTGAAGGCCTTGGTCATGAGTTTTTGCGTCATGTAGAAAGATGTAGAATGCTTGTACATGTTGTAGA
>JAZSCG010000190.1:0-2932 GCA_045602805.1 Feifaniaceae bacterium | reverse complement strand
ATTCCGAATTGCTATACACAGCACCTTTTCAGGTGCCGTGTATAGCATCATGTCTGCTTCTTGACACGTCAAGGATAAACTCATCTTCGTCCACGTCGTAGATATAAACGTATTCGCAGTCGTACTCGGCTACAATGCCGGTTCTCGCACGGTTTCGAACAAACTGCACACCCGTGAGCACGATGTCGGTATGCCCGTCACCGTCAACGTCCCTATAATTCGGTGTCATATGCCCACCGTAATAGCCGACGGCGTTTGCACCGTATTCATCAACGTAATTGAAGCCTTCAATCCACTCGTTGTCGTACATCGAACCGCATATGCCAATCGTGCGCCAATCGCCGTATTCTGCTTCGTCCGAGGCGAGCAAAAGCCCACCGTTTCCCGCATACGAGGCACTTACCGCCGTTAAAAACCTGCCCTGCGACATCTCAGCTACGCCAATTTCAAACCAGTCGGGATGACCGTGTAAATCGGCATATTCAAACTCGATTTCCGCTTCGTTTTCTATAACTTTATATAAATAGCCAAAGTCCCGGTCGTAAGCTCTCGCAAAGACGTACTTTTCCCCTTCGATTTCAAGCACTTCAAAGTGAGCGATATCTTCTTCTTTACTTTGTTTAAATGCCTCGAGCAGATATTCATCCTCTTTGGCAAGAGGCAAAGCCTGCCTTTTCTCGATATGCGGATTCGGCTTTATAACGGGCGCTTCGGGCGGCTCGGGCACGGAAATATTTTCCGTGACACCGTCCTTATCTGGCAAGAAGGTGGCATCACACGGAAAATGCCAGCATCCGTCTGCAACGTCTATCTCAAATCCTCTCACCTTGAGAAATATCCTTTTTACCTCAAGGCTTGTTCCGCATTTACAGTATCCGTTTGCATGCGTAAGGTCATTTTCGGTATCGGGATTACCTTTGTAAAGATACATATCGTCATCGCCAATCGAATCGACCTTATACTCTCTGCCGTCGTCAAGATCAACTATCAGCATATACGGCATCTCTCCGTAATAAGCATAAACAGTTGCCTTCATATTGGTTTCCTCACAGTACCAGACGCTGCCCGACAGGTCGGAAAGATACTGAGTATTATTCCAGCACAGAGTAAGGTGCACAATAAGAGCATTTATAAGCAATGCAAATATAAGCGCAGTACCGAACAGTATTTTAAAAAACTTTTTCATAACTCCACCTCACTCACCACACGTCTACCATAGTGTTGGCGCCGCCAACATAATTACGAATTGATATTACCGCGTCTGAACTCAGCATCACACGGAAAATGCGTACAGCCGTCTGCAACGTCTATCTCAAATCCTCTCACCTTGAGAAATATCCTTTTTACCTCAAGGCTTGTTCCGCATTTACAGTAAAGGTCGTTACCGTTGTCGGAGTCACCCTTGCAAAATACCGCTTCGTCACGACCGTACAAAAGCATCTTATACTCTCTTCCGTCGTCAAGATCAGTTATCAGCATATAATACGGCGTCTCTCCGTAATCAGCATAAACAGTTGCCTTCATATTGGTTTCCTCGCTGTACCACACGCTGTCGGGCAGGTCGTAAAGCCTCTGCGAGTGAGTAAATATCAAATCAAGAGACACAAGAAAGACGTTTACAATCAATTCAAAGATAAGCACCGACCAGAAAAGTATTTTAAAAAATTTTTTCATAATTTACCCCACCTTATAAAGTGTCATTGAATTTCCTCGTCCTTGCAGATATTTGTCAAGTCCTGTTTTGCCATCACCGGCGGTGTATTTCTTAGGATATTTGTCATCATTTTCGACATTATATACAATGATATTCCCGTCTTTATCAGATGTAAATGTAACTATATGAGCACCCTCCCATGGATTCCGGTCATTCCAAAAAGACACAATGTATGTACCACCGGGTTCTATGGCATCATTGAAATCTTTTGGTTTAGTATACATAGTGTGTTCTAATCCATATTCAGCAAGCATATTTCCGATTTTATTTGGATTAGTTCCCCATTTACCTCCACGAAGCAGTAAGCCATCCATATTGTTTGCATCGTTGAGCACGTCCTCAAAATCAACCTCTATTCCATTAAGTGTAAGCGCATTGTATATAGCAATAATACCGCAACCGTTTTCAGCAACTGTTCCTTTCGTTCCAACCTTCAAATCTCTGATTCCGTTTTTTTCTCTGTCCTGTCCGTTAATACAATTTTTATTATATTCTGTTGCAGAAACAACATCTATTACGTTTTCATCATTCTGAGGAAACAACACATTACCTATCGCCGAAGCTATCAAACTTATAGCTCTTGCATCTTTACCTTCATTATATTCTATTTCATACAGTTTTTGCAACACATCTTTATCCTGATCGGGAGATGTGACGTCTGCACCTTTAGCCATGTTTAATTCATAGTATAAATACTGGTAAACGATTGTGCCGAGTTTTTCTTTTTGAATATCGTTCATATCAGGACTATACGGCAACCCGAATCTTTCTGCCTCTTGTGCCAACACAGAATCCATGTCGCCATACATAAGTTGATTTATTGTATTCCATATGGTATTTTCATCACGTGGTGTAAAACCCTCATTTTGTGCAGACATCGAATACTTCATAGGTTGTATATCTGACGTGTTTGAAAGCATTTTAACGCTTGGTTCGTTTGTGTTTTTAACACCAGTTCCTCTTAAAAAATCTTCTACGGGCGTTTTTCCTTTCGTTTTCTCCTCATTAAAATAGTACGGATAATTTGTATACCCGTTATCCTGCCCCGGTCTGTAGGGCAAGGGCATCAGTTCTGCCGTTCCCGGCTTGTAGGGCAAGGGCATCAGTTCTGCCGTTCCCGGTCTGCCCGGCAAGGTCTTTATTTCGGGATTTTTCGGAGCAAGTGGCAAAGGTTTGACTTCCGGCTTTAGCCTCTTTGGCAATTCCGTCTGCGAAGTT
>JAZSCG010000189.1:0-4168 GCA_045602805.1 Feifaniaceae bacterium | reverse complement strand
TCGGCGTTTGTTTTCCTGACTGCAAGAGTCATCGAAAAGAGACGTTATTCGTAAGGGGGCATCTTAAATGAAAAGAAATTTTAAATACGGTGCCGCTTCTACGGTTTTCGTGGTGGTTTTCCTTGCGGTGCTTATCGCAGTCAATCTTATCGTGGGACTCGTCGGGGAGAGGGTAAATCTTCTCATCGATATGACGAAGGACAGGCGTTCGTCCGTGAGTGATACCACTTATAAGATTCTTGACGGTCTTGAAAATGACGTGACGATTTATACGCTTTCCTCGGCTGACGAGCTTGACTCCAAGTTTGCAACGGGTACATATTACTACAATTACGGTACGTCGAGCATGATGGCGGATATAAGCGGTTTTTCTCTGTCTGAATATATGCAGAAGTATGCACTCTATTCGGATAAAATAGAACTTGTACAGGTCGATGTTGACGCTGACCCGACTTTTGTCGAAAAATACGGTGTTACCAGTCAGTATGACATAGTTGTGGCAAGCGGAGACAGATTCAAGACGCTTCGCATTACCGACCTTTATAAAATGAATTCCACCGAGGAAGGTCAGCTTTATATTGACGGCCTTGCGGTTGAGCAGATGCTCACAAATGCAATTTCGTATGCGGCAAGCGATACCGAGATAAAAAAGCACGCCTATACGGTCAACCATAACGAAAGTATGGGTCAGCAGTATCTCAATCTGCTCCAGACGGCAGGCTATGAAAATCAGGTGCTCGACCTTATGACCGGCGATATCCCCGAAGATGTGACCTATATCACGGTAAATGCACCCGCAGCCGATTTCTCACAGGATGAAATAAAGAAGCTTCAGCTCTGGCTTGATCGAGGGGATACCACACTTGCGATTTATCTTTATGCAGGTGTTGAGAATCTTTCAAATCTTTCGTCCTTCCTTGCTGATATAGGTATAGGTGTGACTAGCGGTATTACAAACGTGGTGATAGACCAGTCACAGTATGTGGGCGAAGCATCGGCAATTATAACGGATTACGGCAGTACGCAGTATACGGAAAATCTGTCTGATTCAATGCATCTTATTATGCCCTGGGCAACGCCCCTTGAAATAAAGGAAACTCATGATTACAAGGTCAGTCCCGTACTCTATTCGGGCGAGACGTCGCTGCTCAACGACAAATCAGCTGACGGTCCTTTTGTAATTGTCGCAGAGGCGGCAAAAAATGCAACTGCCACAGGCAATGCAAGTAAATCGAAAGTTATAGTCAGCACTGCAAGTATGGCTCTTTCAGACGATTATCTGAGCGGTGCAGGCATAAACAATGCGCAGTTTACCCTTAATTGCCTTAACACGGGTGAGGATGCACCCGAGCTTACTTATATAAGCACCATTTCTTTTGCTGACAACTATCTGCGTATGAGTTACAATCAAATGCGTATCTTCTCATACCTCTTCGTGTATATTATCCCCGTGGGACTTCTTGCACTTGGTCTTGCGGTCTTTATCAGGAGAAAGCACAGATGAGAAAGAATTTCAGATATATTATTATTGCACTTATCTGCCTTGTCCTGCTTGCAGGGGTATATGTTGCGGTGTCGATGACCGACGTGCCGGAGGAATTACCCGAAGAAGTCGTGCAGGCGACCGATCTGCTCTTTTTTGAGTTTGATGAAGTAAAAAATATTGAAATCACGCCAAAGGATGCCAAAACAATGGTGCTCGTTGCTGAGGATTTAAGCACGGTCAGGGCAGAGAACTGTGACCTGCCTCTTGACAACAATGCACTTGTGCAGGCTTTCGCAAGTGCGGTACTCCCGTCCTATACAAAGAGAATGGATAACGTGCAAAATCTTTCTGACTACGGCTTTGATGCGCCTCTCGCAACCGTAAAAATCAATGAGAGTGACGGCACTTATACCTCATATTCGCTTGGTGACAAGTCGGTCGGCGGCGGTTACTACCTCGCATTTGAGGGGGAAAATACCGTTTACGTTACCGAAGAATATATGAGCAGTACCGTAAACTGCACCGCAGAGAATCTGGCAGACCTTGCACTTGTTCCGGCGGTTGCCGAAATAACCGATTTTGAATTCGAAAGCCCCACGCTTGGCAGGGTGATTATAAAGAAAAACGATTCGGCAGAGCCGTCACTTATGTACAGCGACTACGTTATGACCTATCCCGACGGCGGTATGTCGCTGAGTCAGCATTATATGGAAGAGTATGTGCTCGTTTTTGATGCGGGCGTCACTGCAACGAAAATGGTTAAGTCGTATCCGACCGACCTTGCACAGTACGGTCTGTCACAGCCTTACGGCACTTTCTCTTTTACAGCAAATGACACGAAGTATAAGTTTACTCTGTCCGCACCGACAAATGACGGTAAGTGCTATGCGGTTTTTGACGGTGTAAATGCGGTCTATGAAATGAGTTTTGATGCCTATTTCAAGGCGCTTTCACTTACAAAGACCGAGCTTTGCGAGCAGTATCTCTTTATCGAAATGCTTGACGATTTCTCGGAAATTTCATTTAAGGGAAGCAGTATTGACAAGACCTTTGAGATAAAGGGCAAGATGTCGGACGAGGATTTTGCAGTCACCTTAAACGGCGAGCCGTTTGATGCATCACAGTTTAAGACGATTTATTCAAACTTTATCGGAATTGCTATTAAAGGCGAGGTTGCCGAAAATGAAAAGTCGGGCAATACTATTCTTAAAGTTGATATGACCTACCGTGACGGCAGCAAAAAGAGCATTTCCTACAATTATATAAACGTAACGAAAGCCGCCGTGTCGGTCGATTCGTCGGATAGTGTATACTACGTTTATACGATCGATTTGGACAAATTGCTTGAGTTATTATAAAAATTAACTGATTGGGCGTGTTCACTTAGGGATGAATCGGTTTTGGGTTGACCTTTTCCGTTAATACTTCATAAAAAAATCCCGTAATACACAAAGTATTGCGAAATTTTTGTTATTTTGTCTAAACGAAAAATCTCTAACCCAAAACTGCTACGCACCACAAAAAGCATTATTTTGGATGAAGAACAAGGCAACAGTCCTCCATAATCCTGACGGATATGGAGGACTGTTAACAAAGTTATACGCCAAAATTATGTTTTTTGGGCGAATAATCCCTGAGCGAACACGCCCCTGCCGTGTTTTTTTTGTAAAATACGGCAATTTTTTTCGACAAAATTGTTGTGAAAAAGTCAATACAATGTTACAATAAGACATATTAGTGTTTTCAGGGGGAAATGATGAACGCACAGGATGTTTTTAAATCATTTACACAGGCGGCACCTATCGGTCTTATCGTTATGAAAAGTGCTGAGGAACTCGGCAACAAAATTGACTGGTATTTAAGGCAGTGGGCAGGCACGGATAAATCATTTATTATCCCGTCAGACTGTCCGAGATTTCAGTCGGGTGACGGTAAGGGTCTCGTTAAGGAAAGCATAAGGGGTGACGATATTTATATCGTTACCGATATAGGCAACTACAGCAATACCTACAAAATGTTCGGTATGGAAAATCATATGTCGCCTGATGATCATTATATGGATCTTAAGCGTATTATTCAGGCGCTCAGCGGTAAGGCTCACAGAATCAACGTGATTATGCCTCAGCTTTACGGCGCACGTCAGCACAGACGTTCATACAGAGAGTCGCTTGACTGTGCGGCTGCTTTGCAGGAGCTTCAGTCTATGGGTGTTTCCAACATCGTGACTTTTGATGCTCACGACCCCCGTGTCGTAAATGCGGTTCCGCTTCTGGGCGTTGACAACGTTATGCCCACATATCAGGTGCTCAAGGCGATGTTCCGCCGTTTCCCCGATATGAAGCCGTCAAAGGAAAACTTCCTTTGCGTAAGCCCTGACGAAGGTGCTATGACGAGAAATCTTTACTATTCATCGGTGCTCGGTGTAAACCTCGGTATGTTCTACAAGCGCCGTGACTATTCAAGGCTCGTAAACGGCAGAAATCCCATCGTTGCGCACGAGTATCTCGGTGAGCCGGTTAAAGACAAGGACATCTTTATTGCAGACGATATGATTGCTTCGGGCGACTCGATGCTTGATATCGCTTATAAACTCAAGGCTGAAGGTGCAAGAAACGTGTTCTGCTATGCAACCTACGCACTCTTTACAAGCGGTCTTGAAAAGTTTGACGAGGCGTATGAAAA
>JAZSCG010000188.1:0-1841 GCA_045602805.1 Feifaniaceae bacterium | reverse complement strand
TCTCATCCCACCGAAAAAGTCCACGCCAAAAAGCCGAGCTACGAGTTTCGTGAAATATCGCAGGTCATCACCGAAAACAAACCGCTTTATGCGCTTATACAGTCGGTGCAGTCTATGTTTTCACGTGCACTCTCGCCCGAGGCAATCAAGACGATTTATTCCTTCTACGACTATTACGGTATGCCGACCGAGGTTATTTATAAACTGATAAGTTTCTGCACCTCAAACGGCAAGGAAAATATACGCTACATCGAACAGGTGGCACACTCGTGGTATACGGCAGGCATAAATACTGAAGAGAGGGCGCACGAATACGTCGAAAAATATCAGCGTTCAAAGGAACGTGAGTCTGCGGTAAAGCGCATTTTCGGTATAGATTCGAGGAATCTTTCGTCAAAAGAAAAGGATTATATCAAAAAGTGGACGGAGAGTTACGTTTTCTCCGACGATATGATAAAGTTTGCCTTCGACAAGGCTGTCGATTCAACGGGCAAAGCAGGCTTTGCCTACATTGATAAAATTCTGGCATCATGGTTTGAAAAGGGCTATAAATCGCCCGACGAGGTAGTTGACGATAAGCCCGAAAAGAAACCCCCCGCAAAGAAAGGCAGGGGCAAGACGGGAGAGAGTACCTTCTCTGCCGAAGAATTTGCAAAATGGGAATTTATGAATACCTACGGTAAAAAGGAGGGTGAATAATGGCGTATAAAAGAGAGGTCTACGAATACGTAGAAGGCGTATACCGTGACAGGCAGAAGCAAAACGAAGCCGATTTGAAAGCACGGCGTGAAAATGCGTATGCCATAGATCACCGTCTCAAAGAAATTGATGATAAACTTGCCGATATGGGCAGCCGTATTGCCTACTGTGTGGCACACGGCACGTCAGCAATAAAAAAACTACATGCGGATATTGAGTCACTTCGTGCCGAAAAGAAAAAACTTTTGCTTGAAAACGGTTTTGCTGACGATTATCTTGATTTGCAGTACAAATGCCCCGTCTGCTTTGACACGGGTATGAACGGCGGCAGGCTCTGCCGTAAATGCGCAGAAAGTGAACTGAAAAAGGCGGCATTCATACTGTCATCACTCGGCAAAACGCTGTCGGGACAGACCTTTGACAACTTTGATTTGAGTTATTATTCAAACGAGGGTGAAATATCTCCCCGTATGGTAATGAAGCACAATCTTGATTACTGCATAAACTACTGCAACAATTTCGTGTCGGGCGAATCGGTGCTTATGGTCGGCGGTACGGGCCTCGGCAAGACGCATCTTTCATCTGCGATTGCACACAGGCTTATCGAGCAGGGTATCGAGGTGTGCTACGTTACGGCACCCGAGCTTTTTACACGTCTCGAAAAAGAAAAATTCGGCAGAATGGACGCTGATGAGAACGAGGAATTTTTTGAGGCAGAGGTGCTTATCATAGACGACCTTGGCAGCGAAATGACGAGTTCGTTTACTGTCTCCGCACTCTTTTCGGTTGTCAATTCGAGGATGAATTCGGGAAAATCCACGATTATAAATACCAACCTTTCACAGCGTGACCTTGAGGAAACGTATAACGACAAAATCGTATCCCGTATTTTAGGCACCTATAAAGTGCTGACATTTTCGGGCAGCGACGTAAGATTAAAGAAAAAAATGAAGCAAGGATAACTTGCTTCATTTTAATTCGGAATGCGTAATTCGTAATTCGGAATTAAGCGAAGTTTGTGAGGACGAGAGGAAACAACAATGCAAAACGTAAAACATTCAAACATAACCGACTTTACGCAGGGAAGCGTATCAAAGCATCTTTTTAAATTTGCAATGCCGCTGTTTTTGTCTAGTCTTCTT
>JAZSCG010000187.1:0-10596 GCA_045602805.1 Feifaniaceae bacterium | reverse complement strand
AATTTCATATCCTCCCACAAATTTACGGGCTTAGTCCTCTACGGTTACGCCCATGCTTCTTGCAGTACCTGCAATCATGCTCATCGCACTTTCGATAGATGCCGCATTAAGGTCAGGCATCTTTGTCTCTGCTATCTTCTGAACCTGTTCCTTAGTAAGCTTTGCAACCTTTGTCTTGTTCGGAGTACCCGAAGCAGTCTCAATGCCTGCTGCCTTCTTTATAAGAACTGCTGCCGGCGGAGTCTTTGTGATAAAGGTGAATGAACGGTCTGCATAGACTGTGATAACAACAGGGATTATCATACCCATATTGTCTTTTGTTCTCTCATTGAATTCTTTTGTAAACTGCATGATGTTGACACCGTGCTGACCGAGTGCCGGACCTACCGGTGGTGCAGGACTTGCCTTTCCTGCTTCAATCTGCAGTTTAATAAAACCGGTAACTTTCTGAGCCATGTTTACACCTCCTTGACTAAATGTGGTAAGCGGAATACCTTAAATAAATTTGTATTCCTCCCACTATAACAAGCACCGATGTGCCAGTTAACTGTTTTATTCGGCTTCTTCTACCTGACTGAGATCTACCTCTACAGGCATCGGACGACCGAACATGGATACCATTACTCTGATCTTCTTGGTATTCGGATTTACTTCCTCCACAGTACCGGTATTTCCGGCAAGCGGACCTGCGATAACCTTGACGGTGTCACCTTCCTTGAACTTGACGTTCATGGTGCGAACTTCAACGCCAAACGCCTCAACCTCTTTGTCTGTAAGAGGAACGGGCTTACCGCCGGGACCTACGAAGCCCGTGCAACCGCGAATGCTGCATACAACGTGCCACGTATCATCCGACATAACCATTTTGACCATTACGTATCCGGGAAACAGTTTTCTTTCTGTTTCCTTTTCTTCGTTATTTTCCTTTACTTCAACAACCGTTTCCGTAGGTATCTTGACATCAAGAATCACATCATGAAGTTTTCTGTTCTCCACGATTTTTTCAAGATTTGTCATTACCTTGTTCTCATAACCGGAGTAAGTATGTACTACATACCACTTTGCTGCATCTTCAGACATACAGACACCCCTTGATTACTGAGCATCAGCAGTATTTTCTGTGGACTGCTGTTCGGTTGTTTCTTCAGTTTCGCCTTCTGCTGTGTCATCTTCGGCAGTTTCGTCTTCAGCTGTTTCATCTTCTTCAACAACATCCACATCACCGTCTGTTGTTTCGTCTGTTATTACAGTAGACATTTCATACTCCGGAATAACAAGACCTACCAGTGCTTTGAAACCTGAATCGAATGCAAATATGACCAGTGTTACAACAACGACGCAGGCAATTACTACCAGCGTATTGTTCTTAAGCTGTTTGCGACCGGGCCAAACGATTTTCTTCCATTCACTCTTGAATTCACGGAACCATTTGCCGATGCCGCCCTTCTTTTCCTTGTCAGCCATTGCAATCCTCCTTTTCTTTCGTCTTTGTCAAAATGATAAGAACTTACTTTGTTTCCTTGTGTACAGTGTGCTTCTTGCAGAAACGACAGTACTTGTTCATTTCAAGACGATCGGGATTGTTTTTCTTGTTTTTCATAGTGTTGTAGTTTCTCTGACTACATTCACTACAAGCAAGAGTAATTTTAACTCTCATTCTTGCACCTCCTAATTTTCGAAAACCTTTTCTATGTTTCCTTCCTCCGTCCGAGTCAAATATTTTCTTTCAAAAAAAAAGACCTGACCAGAGGTAATAATGATTATAATATAGTATGCAACAAATTGCAAGTGTTTTTTTGACGAATTATTTAAAAATATGTATAGAAAATTCTGCTGACATATATTATAATATTTAAAAACGTAATTATTGGAGAATGCAATGAAGATACTAATGACTACTATGGGCCTTGATTTAGGCGGTGCCGAAACACATATCGCCGAGCTTTCAAAGGCTCTCTCCAAAGCGGGACACGATATTACAATTTGCTCAAACGGCGGCGTTTTCGTCAAAAGTGTTGAATCCTGCGGCGTAAAGCATGTCAACGCTCCCCTCAATGTCAGAGGTGTACGGGCAATCCTTCGTTCCGCTTTTATTCTTTACAGGTGGGTAAAAAACAACCGTCCCGATATAATACACGCGCACGCACGCATACCTGCGTTTTTATCTAATATTGTAGCTTTTCTGACTCATACGCCGTTTGTTACGACCACACACTTTAATTTTACCACAGACGGCCTTATCGGAAAACTGACTACATGGGGTAAACGCTCAATAGCCGTGTCTGATGACTTAAAGGCATATCTTGTTGAAAACTACGGCATTTCGGAAGATAAAATAACTGTCACCGTCAACGGTATAAACACAACAGATTTCTCCTCTAAGGTATCCACGTTGCCGATAGACGAAGAATTTGACTTATCTCCCGACACCCCCGTCATACTGACTGTCAGCAGAATGGATAAAAACGCCTGCCTTGCCGCATATGAACTTCTCGATGCTGCACCCGACATTCATGCACTGTCGCCCGATGCAAAAATACTTGTAGTCGGAAACGGCAATGCACTTGACGAACTTAAATCAAAAGCATCCGCTTTAAACAGCAACGCCGGTTGCGATTATGTTATAGTTACGGGCGGTCGTACTGATATCCCCCGACTTTGTGCAAGATCAAATTTGTTTGTTGGCGTTTCGCGTGCGGCACTTGAGGCGATGTCGTGCGAAACACCTGTTATATTTGCAGGTAACCAGGGTTTTATCGGTCTGTTTGACGAGAGTAAGCTTGATGACTGTTATAAAACAAACTTTACCTTCAGAGGCATCGGAACGACTACAGCCAAAGGAATTCTTGAAGAATATAAAAAATATCTTGCACTTTCCGATTCACAGAAAAAGTCTATCGGAAAAGCCGAGCGGGATATAATATTAAAAGACTATTCCGTTTCGAGAATGGCGGACGATGCACTTACCGTATATTATCAGGTATACAAACCAAAGAGTTATGATTACCTTCTTTGCGGTTACTACGGCTATAAAAATATGGGGGATGAAGCACTCCTCGGCGCCATTGCAAGCAACCTTGAAGCAAAGCGTCCCGGCTGCTGTATAGCCGTTCTGACCCGCTCTGCAAAGGATTCCTCTCTTCCCGACCGTTATCACGCTTTTGACCGTTTTAACATTTTCTCTGTTATGCGGGTTATCTCAAAAAGTAAGGTGCTGATTTTCGGTGGCGGCAACTTAATTCAGGATGTAACAAGCACAAAATCACTCATATATTATTTATCGCTTCTTTACTGGGCAAATTACTGCGGTGTCTACACAATGCTTTATGCCAACGGTATCGGTCCGCTTGTACGCCGTAAGAACTATCCTGTTACGGCTAAGATTCTCAACTCTGTTGATGTTATAACACTCAGAGAGAGCCGTTCTGCAGCATTACTTAAAACTATGAATGTTACGGAACCGTATATTGAAATAACGGCAGATGAAGTTTTCACACTTCCGGAATCAAAGCTTGAAATATCCGATAAATTCCCGAAAAATTATTTTGTCATTTCTGTCAGAAGCTGGGACAGTCTTGACGAGCATTATGCCGAAAAACTTTCAACATTTGCAGAATATGTAAAACGTACCTATTCGTATACTCCCGTCGTGCTTTCATTTAACGATACTGAGGATGCACAGGTGTGTAAAAAACTTGCAGAGATGCTTGACACATACTGTTTTACCAATATGGACACAGACCAGGCGAGAGCAATACTTGCAAATGCTAAGTTTACTGTAGGTATGAGGTTGCATTCACTCGTATTCTCAACGCTCGAAGGTGTTCCTGCGATAGGCATTTCATACGATTCCAAGATAATCAGTTTCCTTGAATATATCGGTGTTGATATGCTTGTCCCCTGCGACAATATAAATCTTGAATCGCTTATCAATTATACAGACGTCGTGCTGGGCAGCTACGATGAGTTTTCACGAAGCGTAAAGGCACGTTCAGCACGAATGAAGCGTGAAGCGGTTAAAAATGCAGAAATTGCCGCAGAATTACTCGACAAATAAGGTGAAATATGAAAATACTCGGAATTGACTACGGTGACAGAAGAACAGGCGTTGCTATCAGCGATAACAGTCTTACCCTGGCATCAAATTACACTACGATAGAAAGCGGTCACGCCCCCAAAGTCTGCGATGCGATTATAGAAATCGTAAAAAAAGAGAATGTAGAAAAACTTGTTTTGGGTCTGCCTCTTAATATGGACGGCAGTGAGGGACCGCGTGCAGAAAAGACACGCATTTTCGCTTCAATGCTCGCTGAAAAGTTTGAGGGTGAGATAATCCTTCGAGATGAGAGGCTTACAACAGTCTCCGCAACATATTTTCTCAACGAAACCGATAAAAGAGGCAAAAAAAGAAAGGCGCTTGTCGATAGGATAGCCGCCTCAATAATACTCCAGAGTTATCTTGATTTTTTAAAAAGTTGAAGAATACCGCATATAAAAATCAGAACGGCAAAACATTTTCTCAACAATGAACTGTCACAGTTTACAGCAAAATAAGCAAACGGAATCGCACTTATACAGCCACTCAGAGCTACTGTAAGTGCGGTTTTTTTATCCACAAAACCGTTTTTGAAATGTATAAAGAGGGATACTGCCGCACAGGGCAGAAAATATATAAGATTTATGCTCTGTGCCGTTTGTTGAGCCACGCCGAAAAACGCCGTCAGAAGTATGATGAGCAGACTTCCCCCGCCTATCCCCATACCGCTGAGGGCACCTGTTATCAATGATACGATTATCTCTTTTATTTAAACCACAACCTGACTGCAGAAAATATCATAAAGAGCGAAAACAGAACACTTATAAATCGTGATGACACTTTTTTGAGTAAAGTTGCCCCCATTATACCGCCCAGTGTGCCGCCGATAATATAGAGCCATAAATTCTCTGCCCCGACATTTCCCGAAAAGAAATATACACAGAGAGAAACTATACTCAGCGGCAGGGTAATTGCAATGCTTGTCGCATGACAGTATTTCGTTTCAAGACCCACCAGTCCCAAAAGAGGTACAAGTATAAGACCGGCGCCTCCCCCGAAAAATCCGTTTATCGCTCCGCAGAGAATACCAATTAAAACTAATTTCTTCATAATTGTATTATTTGCAAAAATCGCCTTGTTATACAGTTCAATTTAGGGTATAATATAATCATCCCTGCAGGATTCGTTTTTCGACCGATAAATTCCTACACTTTTATAAAAGGGAGCTTTACTTGATTTGCAGATGGAAAAGCAGGCCTCCCGGCTTAAGCAATTTGACTTAGGTTGGACGTTGGAAGCACAAGGCTGCACAGGAAGCACCCACCCTTGCATCAGCAGGGTTTTTAAAGGTCAGACGGTCGTTGTGGGGCATGAAAAAAAAGAAAACGGTGGAATTATCAATTCCACCGTTTTTTTACTTCACTTTAATCTGACAGCATTTCATCGTATCAAGCGCCGCATAGTGTGTTACAACGCTCACCCCTGCACAGCAGGCTGAATCCACCGATATTTCCGTTTCAGGAAAACTTGCTTTTAGCAACAAGGCGTTTGAAACAACGCATATATCGGTGCAAAGACCAATAAGTTCAAGTGAAAAATCTTCATCACCGACAAGCGATTTAACCGTATCAGGCAGTTCTATCGAGCCGAAGGTTATTTTTTCTATCGGAGTATAGCCTTTACTTTCAAGAGCGGTTTTCACCTTTCCGTTCAGTTCCCAGCCGTCTGTACCCTTTATGCAATGCGGCACAGGAAGATGCTTCCCTTCATTTGTCTGCATATAGTTTTCAAAATGAGTATCATATGTTGCGATGATATCTCCGTCAAAATTTTCGATTTTATTTACCACATTGTCAACAATTGCCGTTGCTTGAGCACTGCCGAGTACACCGTCAACAAAATCGTTCTGCATATCGACAACTACAAGAATTTTTTTCATAATTACGCTCCTTTCAAATACGTCTCCCTGCGGAGAGTTTTATATTTCGATATTTTTGCTGTATAGAATGCATAATTCAGATACCAACGTTTTTTATAATTGCCCATATCAGGTCAGGAACAAAATCTTTATACTTGCAATTTATTCTTCAAAAAGAGGGGTGGAGAAATATCTTTCTGCAGTGTCGGGAAGAACTGTAACTACGGTTTTCCCCGGACCAAGAAGTTTTGCAAGTTTGATTGCTGCCGCCACGTTTGTTCCGCTTGAAATACCGCACATAATACCCTCTTTTGAAGCAAGAATTTTTGACGTTTCGATTGCTTCGTCATCCGTTATAACACAGATATCATTGTAAATTTCCTGATTGAGTATTGCAGGAATAATCCCGTCTCCGATGCCCATCTGAATATGAGTGCCGATAGAACCACCCGATAAAATTGCCGCATTTTCAGGTTCTGCCGCCCAGATAATTATATCAGGATTTTCCGCTTTTAAGGTTTCACCAATGCCCGTAATGGTTCCGCCTGTGCCTATGCCCGAGCAAAAACCGTGAATAGAACCGTTCACCTGTTCCAGAATCTCTCTTCCCGTCTGCTCCCTTTGAATCTGAGAATTTGCGGGATTTTCAAACTGCTGCGGTACGAACACATTCGGATTTTCCCTTTCCATAGAAAGGGCAAGACGCAGACATTCATCAATACACGCTCCTATATCTCCGTCATCGTGCACCAGAATAACCTCGGCACCGTAGTGACGAACCAGCTTTCTGCGTTCTTCACTCACGGAATCGGGCATAATGATTTTGGTTTTAAATCCCATTACAGCCCCGACTAAAGCAAGGCCTATGCCCTGATTTCCGCTCGTTGGTTCCACTATAACAGTATCCTTATTTATCTTGCCGTAGCTGATTGCATCCTTAATCATATTATAAGCAGTTCTTGTTTTGATTGATCCGCCTACGTTCAGCCCCTCAAACTTTACAAGAATGTCTGCGCAGTCTTTCGGAACAATATTTTGAAGTTTTATCATCGGTGTGTTTCCGATTGCTTCCAAAATATTATTATATACCATAAAATTTCACTCCAATTTCAGTTTTCAGCATAATAAAATAATGAGTTCAACGTGCATTGAACTCATTATATCACAACCATAGAACAGTTGTATATTTATTTTTCTTTGGATTTGCCCAAAATTGCAAAGATATATCCAATTACTATTGCTGCACTTATTCCTCCCGACGCCGCCGTTATTCCACCTGTAAACACACCTGTAAATCCCTTTTCTTTTACAGCCTGCTGTACACCTCTGGCAAGTGAATATCCGAATCCACTGATCGGCACGGTTGCCCCTGCACCGCCGAAATCAACTATTTTCGGATAGATACCGAGTGCCGTGAGCAAAACCCCAAGTGATACGAAAAGAACAACTATTCTTGCAGGTGTAAGTTTTGTATAATCTATAAGCAGTTGAGCAAGTACACATATAACGCCTCCCGTTATAAATGCTCTTACAAATTCCATTATTTCACCTCCAGTTCAACAAGATGTGCTATACCCGTTATGGGCTGTGCCTGAAGTGCGGAAGTTGCGCTCATAAGCGCACCCGTTGCAATATAGAGTATCCTTTTAAGACGACCTTCTTTCATTTCTTTCAATATATGAGATGCCACTACGCTTGCACTGCAACCGCAGCCGCTTCCGCCCGAATGAACGTCCTGACGCTCAATATCATATATCATAAGTCCGCAGTCGTTGTGAACACCGCTTAAATCAAAACCCTCTTCCATAGCAAGTTCTTTCATAAGACGGCTTCCCTCTTTTCCGAGGTCACCTGTTAAAATCAGGTCATAATTTTCGGGCGATTCCCCCGAAAGTTTAATAAACTCACATATCGTGTCTTTTGCCGCAGGCGCCATTGCCGCACCCATATTATTCGCATCCGTTATGCCCATTTCAATCGGCTTTCCTATCATACCACGTGTGATAAATATTCCTTTTTCCTCTGCACTTTGCTCTAAAATCATTGCGCCCGATGCCGTTACGGTCCACTGCGATGTCTGCGGTCTTTGCGCACCGTATTCCAGAGGAAAGCGAAACTGTTTTTCAGCTGAGCAGAAATGAGAGGATGTAAGAGACATAACCCGACCTGCGAATCCACCCGATATTGCCATAGAGCCGATGAGAAGCGACTCCGCCATTGTTGAGCAGGCACCGTATATGCCAAGCATAGCAGATGCACTTCGCAGCGCCCCTTTTGAACTTGCAAAACATTGGTCCTGCAGATCACCGCATATAACTATATCTACATCATCGCTTTCCAAGGAGGCTTTTTGCAGTGCAAGAGACGCTGTCTGACTTTGTAGTTCACCTTCGGCAAGTTCCCAGCTTTTTTGTCCGAAATAGGCATCGTGTTCGATTCTGTCAAAATCGGCTGAGAGAGGTCCTTCCCCCTCTTTTGTACCTGCTATTGCAGCACCGACTGCAACTTTCACTTTGGAGAATTTCAAGATTTTTCTCATACCGCACCCCCGAAAAAGTAATAAACCAGACCGTATACGACAGAAGTCAGCGTTCCGTAAACAATAACAGGACCTGCGATAACAAACATCTTTGCTCCTACCCCGAGAACCAGTCCTTCTGTTTTATACTCAATTGCCGGTGAAACTATTGAATTTGCAAAGCCTGTTATCGGAATTATAGTGCCTGCACCCGCATATTTTGCAAGTTTTTCGTAAAGACCGAGTACCGTAAAGAGGCCGCCTAAAAAAATCATAGTAATAGGCACAAATGTAGTAACAGTATCATCACCGAGACCGATATAACTGTAAAGACTTGAAAAAGCCTGTCCTATACAACATATCCCGCCTCCTACCAGAAATGCAATTACACAGTCTTTTAGTACGGGCGATTTTGCCGCAGTTTTTTTCGCATACTTCTTATACTCTTTTTTATCCAAAAAGCCACTCCCTTTGCTTTATTTAAATATATTTTGGATAAATTCAACTCTTTTTATGCAAAGACAGTTCATCAGAATTTCACTTTTGCATAGTATGTATGTAGAATATAAAAGGAGTGTTACTATGCCCGACGACAACAGATTTATGAGCGGTCGCCTTTCAAGTTACATTTTCGCACTTTACAGACCGCCACAGGCAATTGCAAACATATACGGCGACGATGAGCACCCGAACTTAAACGGTCAGGCTCGATTTTTCCAAACACCTTACGGTATACTTATTTCCCTTGAAGCCTCAAATCTTCCAAACTTTGCAGATCCCTGCAAAGCCCCTGTTTTTGCAGTTCATATCCACGACGGAAACAGTTGTACGGGAGAGGACTTTTCCGATACACTTTCACACTACAACCCCGACGGTTGCGAGCATCCTCATCATGCAGGTGATATGCCCCCTCTTTTCGGCAATAACGGATACGCATTTGAAATCTTTCTGACCAACCGTTTTACTGTGGCTGAGGTTCTGGGCAAAACGGTCGTGATTCACGAAAATCCGGATGACTTTACAACACAGCCTTCGGGAAACTCAGGTGCAAAAATCGCCTGCGGAGTAATAGTACCAAGATAAAATAAAAAAGACTTTGACCAAACGGTCAAACTCTTTTTTTGGTAGCGGAACTAGGATTCGAACCCAGACAAACAGAGTCAGAGTCTGTCGTGCTACCCTTACACAATTCCGCTGTATTTATAGAGAACATTATTTATTATACCATTATTTTTAAGTTTGTCAACAAAATATTTTGAATTTATACAGACTTTTTCTTGACAGTATGAATTCTGCTTGGTATAATAAATAAGCGTTAAATCGAGGTGTGGCTCAGTTTGGTAGAGTACTTCGTTCGGGACGAAGGGGCCGCAGGTTCAAATCCTGTCACCTCGACCATAAAAAATGACTTTGACCGTTTGGTTAAAGTCATTTTTTATTTAATTTGAGAAGGACCTCGACTAAAAAACTCTTTTGTACTACAGTACAAAAGAGTTTTTTCTTTTTTCTACGGGTTACATACACCGCACGGGGAATACCCGTTATCTGTCAGCCATGTTCTTGTGCCGTTATAGACCTCTTTATTTTTCGGCTTTATATCCCTAACTGAAGAACATTCTTCATGATGAAACTTCATGCTGTTCGTATTCAGAATATATACTTTGTTGTCAGCATGACTCTGTTTTTCTGCCGATGTTTCTTCGGAGCCGTCCGTTTCCAATCTATTGGTTCCGTCAAGATAATTTATCACAATTCCCGGTTGAACGTTATCTACAAACACGTTGAAGGATATGCCTTTACCGTCATCCTCAACTGAAAAAGCCTCCATCTGCACACCTGTCGCAAGCAGATTATCGTCTTCAAACAAAGGTGTCACCCTGTACATAACGTGGTTTTTCGTTTCTTTTACGTATTCTGCTACCATATTTTCAAATGGCAACATTCCTTCCGTATTCAAATACCTCGTTCCCGTAATCAGATTTCTCTCATTTGCATTTTCACCCGAAAGCTGATAACCGATAAGATGACATCTGTTATACAGATATTTACCGTCTACAATATCGTATTTTGCAAGTTGCCAGCCCGACGGTTTAACCTGGCCTATACTGCCTCTTTCTTCCGTTG
>JAZSCG010000186.1:0-3350 GCA_045602805.1 Feifaniaceae bacterium | reverse complement strand
AAAGATATAAACAACATTCCTGACGGAAGCATATTAGACGTTAAAGACAATAGCCCCTATGCAATATACGTATATAAACTTTACCGCGCAGGCATCGTATCGGGTGCTGATGCAGACCATAATTGCAAACCCGACAACAGCATAAAACGCTCTGAAGTTGCGGCAATCATTTCGCGTATGATGGACGAAAGCAAACGCGTGAAATTTGATATGGGTGGCTCTAACGGAAATAACCCTGCCGACGATCTCGTTACTGAAGATACGGACATCAACACAGAACATGAGTCAGTCGTTGTAAATCCCGTAGACACCGAAAAGGTTGATTATGACACTGATAATAACGATTATATACTCTCTCCGCTTACGATTTACAAACAGCCCGTAGGCTCAGACGGTGAAGAATATGGCTCAAAATATGAACTTGAGGTTCAGGTATACGGCGGTAAAGCACCTTATACGTATGAATGGCAGTATAACGGTTACAGAAACCAGAAAACAAAAATTGAAAACGGCGATTACGCAAAGGACGCAAACAGTGCGGCACTGATACTTTCCATTGAAAAGGAAAACACACTTTTAGGCGTGGCAATTTCCTGTAAGATTACTGACAGTGAAGGCACTACGGTTACAACAGATGCAGTAAAGGTTTACGGTCCGTTCTCAATGCCCGTTGATGATTGGACTTTAGAATCAGGTAAGAATACTCTTATCGGCAGAGTGGCAGACGGTATTCTTAAAAAAGGCGAAAAGGTTTCCGTTATCAGAAACGGCAAGGTTATCGCAATAGGTGTGGCAGAGGATTTGCAGATGTTTGATAAGTCTATGGATGAAACCGTCAAGGGTGAAAGCATCGGAATCGTATTTAACAGAGAAGACGGTGCAAGACCGAGTAGCGGTGATATTGTAGTAAAATATCAGCCTTCACACGTTGTCGATACAAGCGATATCATAAACTGAGCCTAAAATTACAATTAGTTTAAGATAAGGAGGCAAAGATTATGGGACTTGGCGATTTCTTTAAAAATATTTTCGGTAAAAAGACCTGTGCATTTTGCGGCGGTGAGTGCGGTATGCTGAGCCGTACAAAAATCAAGGGCGACGAGTACATCTGCTCAAAATGTGATGATATGTGTTCAAACTTTATCAGAAAAAGCAGATTTACAAAGTCTGAACTTGAAGGACATATGGAATATATGAAACGCCTCGACAGAATTTACAAAGAAGTCATTCTGCCAAACGTGCAAAAATACGAGAGGTATCCGTCTGCAACGAGTCGACAGGGCATTGAGTTCTTTGATGATTTCGGTATGTTCCGCATTATAGACGGTTCCAGAGACAATAAAGACAGATATCCGACAGAACTTTTCCGTTACGACCAGGTGGCAGGTTATGAGCCGTATATCGAGGAATCGGAAGAAACTGACGAAAACGGAAAAACAAAAACCGTTTTCGGTGAAGGCGGTATCAAAATAACTCTGGTCGGTGTCAAAGATGACACAACCACCATGAGAAAAGGGCTTCGTGCTCACCCCTATATAACCGAAGAAATTACCGTTTGTTTTGCAACGAACGACAGAGAAAAAGAGAATTATCTTAAATATGCCGAGAATGCGATTCATCACTTTAACTATATCTTCGGTGTAAATGATGACGAAAAGGGCTTGTTCGGCTTTGGTATGTCAACAAAAGAAAAACGTGATTTGAAAGCTGCTGTTGCTTTTACGAAAACTGCATTTGATGCAGTAAAGGTTGCGAAAGACGGCGGTGAAATAAGCGACGAAAAGAAAGCCGAGATTATGGAAAATATGAACGCTATGGAAGATGCAGGTACAGGCGGTCTTGCAGAATATACTCGCCGTGCTGACACGGCAGAAGCAAAAATAAACTGACAACAGGAGGAATTCTGATATGAAAAAATTATTATCTGTTATTTTAGCACTAACGTTGATTTTATCGCTTGCGGCGTGCGGCGGCGGTAAGACGGTAACAATCACTCAGATTTGTGACGGTGACGAAAGTATGAAGGCAACGGTCACAGTCGGCTATAAAGACGGAACTGTTCCTTTTGAAACAGATACGGATGAAGCAGAACTTGTAAACGAAGAAAAAGATTTTTCCATAGAGTTTTATCTGTATTTTGATAACGGACTTGATTACTTTGTGGACGATGCAAAACTGGAAGACACATACAAGGAAGTAAAATATTCAGGCTTTAATGGTTATATGTACGAGTATGATGAATTTGAGTATGAAATTTGCCTGTATCTTGACGAAACAGACGAGTACGACGTTTATCTTTTCGCTTACGTAGCACCGGGCAGCGACCTCATTGACACAGAAACAACCGATATGGAAGCACTGTTTAATCAGGCGGAAGTACAGAATATTTTAAATTCTGTTAAGTACAAAGGTATAGAAAACATTTCCAAGTAAAAAGCGAAGGGAGCCTTCGCTCCCTTCCTCTCAAAGCCCTTCAACCTTTGTTGGAGGGTTTTGAGAGGGGTAATTATTACATACGGGGTGATTTTATGAGGACGGTGAAAATTATAGTGAAACTGACTTCTGTTATTGCACTTATAGCGGGGCTTTTCGGTTGCTTAAAACCGCAGGTGCCTGACAAAAACGGTATGGTGTATAAAGACTCGGATTACAGAAGCATATACGCAAACGTCTTCGACTTTGATAATTACGACGGTCAGCCGATGTTTGCCGTGGTATTTTTAGGCTACGGTGACAGAATGGATTTTCGGAATACGTACGTAGGAAAAGTTTTTGCCGACCTGGATAATTCTGTCATCGGGCAGATTGGCCACGTTGATTATGCAGGTGACGAATGGTACTTAATCGTACCGAGGTATAAAGAGGACGTTAATATAACTAATCTTGATACAGGCGAAATTCACACCGTATATAACGGAGAGGCGTTTACCGTAAAATGTGATTCAAACGTTGAAATCAGTACAGAGAAGAATTTAAGTGAGCATAAATTCGTCCCTCAGCTCGGTGGTGACGGGAAACTTGTCAAAAACCCCGACGTGTGGGATATAACAGACTATATTACGGAAGGAGAATAAATTATGGGATTATTAAAAGCAGGTATCGGAGCATTGGGTGGAGTACTCGCTGACTCCTGGAGAGATTATTTTTACTGCGAAAGCATGGATGCTGACACCCTCGTTGTAAAAGGCGAAAAAAAGGCGGGTGGTCGCTCTTCCAACAAAAAGGGGACCGATAATATTATTTCAAACGGCTCAATCATCAACGTAAACGACGGACAGTGTATGATGATTGTAGAATCGGGCAAGGTTGTAGAACTTTGTGCAGAACCCGGTGAATTTGTTTATGACACA
>JAZSCG010000185.1:0-1664 GCA_045602805.1 Feifaniaceae bacterium | reverse complement strand
TATATGTCACGAAGCATATCCTCTATAACAAGTTTTGTGCGACCGTAGGGATTAGTGCAGGAGAGCGGCATATTCTCTTCGAGCGGAACGGTTTCGGGAACTCCGTAAACAGTTGCGGAGGATGAAAAAACAAATTTTTTCACACCGAATTTTTCACACAGTTCGAGAAGTTTTATGGTGCTTATGAAGTTGTTGTCAAAATACATAAGCGGTTTTTCACAGCTTTCGCCGACAGCTTTATAGCCTGCGAAGTGTATAACACTTTCAATATTTTCCTTTTCAAATATATCGGTAAGAAAAGCTTCGTCTCTTACATCAACCGTATAGAGAGTGGGGCGTTTTCCCGTTATTTTTTCAATTCTGTCTATTACGACGGGTGAACTGTTTGAAAAATTGTCTGCAATGACGGGTTCGTAATCGGCATTGATAAGTTCAACAACCGTGTGGCTGCCGATAAAACCTGCACCACCCGTAACTAAAATTTTCATAAGTGCCTCCTATGGTTAGATTAAGACAATGTTAACAAAATAGACTTGATTTTTCAATACTTTACCAATAAAATTATATTTATATCTATATTTGAGGAGATGTTAAAAAATGGCAAAGAAGCAGTTCAAGGCAGAGTCGAAAAGACTGCTTGAATTGATGATCAATTCTATTTATACCCATAAAGAGATATTTTTAAGGGAACTTATATCAAATGCATCCGATGCGATAGATAAGTTATATTACCGCAGTCTGACGGATGACAGCGTGAATATTAAAAAAGAGGATCTTGAGATACTTCTTGCGGCAGATAAGATAACACGCACCGTTACCGTGTCGGATAACGGTATAGGTATGACTAAAGAGGAACTTGAGAATAATCTTGGAACAATCTGTAAAAGCGGAAGTCTTGCTTTTAAAGAGGAAAATGAAAAGGCACAGGACGTTGATATTATCGGTCAGTTCGGTGTAGGCTTTTACTCTGCATTTATGGTTGCAGATAAGGTTACCGTACTTTCAAAGGCATACGGTGCCGATGAAGCATATAAGTGGGAGTCGGACGGTATAGACGGTTACACCGTTACGCCATGTGAAAAGGAAAAAAACGGTACGACTATCGTGCTTCACATCAAGCCTGATACGGCTGAAGAAAAATACGAGGACTTTATGGAGTCGTATGAGATAACCCGTCTTGTGCAGAGATACTCCGACTACATACGTTATCCCATAAAGATGGCAATAGAAAAGAGTCGCCGTAAAGAAGGCAGTGAAAACGAGTGGGAGGATTATACCACAATTGAAACGCTCAACAGTATGACGCCCATATGGAAAAAGAGTAAGGGTGAAGTTACTGATGAGGAATACAATTCCTATTACAAAGAAAAATTTGGCAGCAGGGAAGAACCGATAAAGGTTATAAGGACGTCCACGGACGGCATTGTGTCGTACGATGCACTTTTGTTCGTTCCTGCATCGGCACCGTATGACTTCTACACAAAAGATTACCGTAAAGGTTTACAACTTTACAGTAGTGGAGTGCTTATTGATGATAACTGTTCCGAACTTTTGCCCGACTTTTTCGGTTTTGTAAAGGGTATCGTTGATTCGCAGAACCTTTCTCTTAACATAAGCAGGGAAATGCTTCAGCATGACAGACAGCTTAAGACGATAGCAAATCA
>JAZSCG010000184.1:0-17081 GCA_045602805.1 Feifaniaceae bacterium | reverse complement strand
ATGGAGATAGTTCGCGATCTCAGACTCGGAAAAACAGATGTTCTTATCGGAATTAATCTTCTCCGTGAAGGACTCGATATACCAGAAGTTTCACTTGTTGCAATTTTAGATGCTGATAAGGAAGGTTTTTTACGTTCTTCGACTTCGCTTATTCAGACTATCGGCAGGGCAGCAAGAAATGCTGACGGTACAGTTATAATGTACGCCGATACTATTACACCGTCAATGCAAATTGCCATAGACGAAACAAGCAGAAGAAGAACAAAACAGGAAAAATACAACAGAGAAAACGGAATTATCCCACAAACTATAAAGAAAGATGTACGTGATGTTATTGAGATTTCCTCTAAGGAAGAAAAGCATGACGGTTCAATAAAGAAGCTTACATCAAGACAGAAAAAAGAATTAATTACAAAACTTGAAAAAGAGATGCATGCAGCGGCTAAAATACTTGATTTTGAGTATGCGGCTTATTTGCGTGACAGAATCAGTAAAATTCGGGGAGAAAACTAATAATGCCAAAAGAGTTTATTGATATAAAAGGTGCAAAAGTAAATAATCTCAAAAGAATAGATGTTAAAATACCCAGAGATAAAATGGTTGTTATGACAGGTCTTTCGGGCTCGGGCAAGTCATCACTTGCTTTTGAGACGATATATGCGGAGGGACAGAGACGATATGTTGAGTCTCTTTCTTCCTATGCGAGAATGTTTCTCGGACAGATGGACAAGCCTGATGTAGAATCTATAGACGGACTCTCGCCTGCAATTTCGATTGACCAGAAAACAACATCCAAAAATCCTCGCTCAACTGTCGGAACTGTTACAGAAATATATGATTATATAAGGCTTTTGTATGCAAGGATAGGCATACCGCACTGTCCTGTATGTGGCAGGGAGATATTAAAACAGTCTGTTGACCAGATAGTTGATAAAATACTGCTTCTTGAAGAAGGTACGAAGTTTCTTGTATTGGCACCTGTTGTCAGAGGGAAAAAAGGAAGACATGAAAAAGTAATTGATTCAGCACGAAAAGGCGGTTTTTCCAGAGCAAAAATTGACGGCAGTATCTATGATCTGACAGAAGAAATAACGCTTGATAAGAACATAAAGCACAATATTTCTGTAGTTGTTGACCGATTGCAAATTAAAGACGGGCTTCGTTCAAGACTCAGCGATTCACTGGAAACAGCAACTTCACTTGCTGACGGACTTGTGGTTATTGAAACAACAGACGGAAATGAAGTTATGTATTCAATGAATTTTGCGTGTCCGGATCACGGTGTCAGCATTGATGAGCTTACCCCCAGACTATTTTCGTTTAATAATCCCTTTGGCGCATGCCCGACTTGCGGCGGTCTTGGACACACACTTGAACTTGACCCCGATCTTATCATACCGGACAAGAATTTATCTTTAGCTGAAGGGTGTATAAAAGCTACGAGTTGGAGTTTTATATACGGCGGATCAATAGCAAAAATGTATTTTGAAGCATTGTCAAAGCATTATACATTTTCATTGGATACACCTTTTAAAGATTTATCTAAGGAAGTACAGAATGTAATTCTTTACGGCAGCGGAGATGTAAAACTTGAAATGAAGAGAGATACTTCATTTGGCAGTGGGGTGTACAAAACTGCTTTTGAGGGCGTTATTCCGAATTTGCAACGTAGATACAAAGAAACATCAAGTGAATTTATACGAAGAGAAATACAGCTTGTGATGTCAGAGCATCATTGTAACGACTGTAACGGAATGCGACTAAGAAAAGAAGCACTCGGCGTAACGGTAGGCGGAAAAAATATATTTGAACTTACCGAGATGAGTGTTGTTGATGAACTTGAATTTATAGGTAATCTGTCACTTAGCGAAAAAGAACAGATGATTGCTAAAGATATTTTAAAAGAGATTAAAGAACGACTTTCGTTTTTAAAAAATGTGGGACTTGATTATTTGACACTGTCAAGAAGCGCTACTACTCTTTCCGGCGGTGAAAGTCAGAGAATAAGACTTGCTACACAAATTTCTTCATCGCTTACAGGTGTAATATATATTCTTGATGAGCCGAGTATCGGTCTGCATCAGCGTGACAATGAGAAGCTTATTCACGCACTTAAAGAATTACGGGACTTAGGTAATTCACTGATTATTGTTGAACACGATGAAGATACCATGCGTGAAAGCGACTATATTATTGACATCGGTCCCGGTGCAGGTGTACATGGTGGTGAAATAGTTGCCTGCGGAACGCCTGACGAAGTAGCTGCGTGTGAAAATTCTATAACCGGCCAGTATCTGAGTGGCAAAAAGAAAATACCTGTGCCGCAAAAGAGAAGAGAAGGAAACGGAAACACACTTGAAATTGTAAAAGCGCATGCAAATAATCTTAAAAACATTTCCGTAAGTATACCTCTGGGTAAATTTACCTGTGTAACGGGTGTGTCGGGTTCGGGAAAATCTTCTCTTGTCAATGAAGTTCTTTGTTCGTATGTTTCGCAGAAGGTTAATGTTAACAGTAAAAAATTTCCTGTAAATGTTGATAGAATTGACGGCGTTGAAAATATTGACAAAATAATTGTCATTGACCAGAGTCCCATAGGCAGAACACCGAGATCAAATCCGGCGACTTATACAGGGGTATTCACCGAAATAAGAAATGTATTTGCGTCAACTCCCGATGCAAAAATGAAAGGCTTCGGTCCGGGAAGATTCTCCTTCAATGTAAAGGGAGGCAGATGTGAAGCATGTCAGGGCGACGGCATTATAGAATACGAGATGCACTTTTTGCCCGATGTTTATGTACCATGTGAAGTTTGTAAAGGAAAACGCTACAATCACGAAACACTTGAAGTCAAATACAAAGGTAAAAGTATAAGTGATGTTCTTGATATGACGATTGAGGAAGGTCTTGAATTTTTCAAAAACTTCCCGTCAATTGAAAGAAAACTGAAAACACTTTACGACGTCGGACTCGGATATATAAAAATAGGCCAGCCTTCTACAACATTGTCGGGTGGTGAGGCACAGAGAGTAAAGCTTGCAACTGAACTTTCAAAGCGTTCTACAGGAAAAACACTTTATGTTCTTGATGAACCTACCACAGGCCTTCATACACACGATGTAAAAAGACTGATAAACATTCTTGACAGATTTGTCGATGCAGGAAACAGTGTCGTTGTTATAGAACACAACTTAGACATCATAAAAACCGCTGACCACATAATAGACTTAGGGCCTGAAGGCGGTGAAAGAGGCGGTAAGGTAGTAACAACAGGTACCCCTGAAGAAGTAGCTAAGTGTAAAAAATCATATACAGGTCAATTTTTAAAGAAAATGTTGAAATAACGCTTTATATGTATTATTCTATAAAAAGATTTTATTTTTAGAGGTGCAAAAACATTGAATACTGAAAATATAAGAAATATTGCTATAATTGCACACGTTGACCATGGTAAAACTACTTTGGTCGATGCAATGCTCAAACAGAGCGGAACATTCAGAGATAATGAAGCCGTGGAAGAAAGAGTGATGGATTCAAATGATCTCGAAAAAGAACGTGGTATAACTATTCTTGCAAAGAATACTTCACTTATATATAAAGATGTCAAAGTTAACATTGTTGATACTCCCGGTCATGCTGATTTTGGCGGAGAGGTTGAACGCAGTCTTAGTATGGTAGACGGTGTTTTGCTCCTTATTGATGCATTTGAAGGATGTATGCCGCAGACGAGGTTTGTGTTACAAAAGGCGTTGGCACTCAATTTGAAGCCTATAATTGTTGTTAATAAGGTTGACCGTCCGAATGCGAGACCTCATGAGGTTGTTGACGAGATACTTGAACTCTTTATCGATCTTGATGCGACAGATGAACAGCTTGATTCTCCTATTGTGTTTGCTTCAGGTAAAGCGGGTTGGGCAAGTCTGACACCCGAAATGGATAAACCTGACTTATCTGTTCTTTTTGATAAGATACTTGAAGAAATTCCTGCACCTACGCTCAATGCGGACGGTCCTCTTCAAATGATGGTATCAAATATTGATTTTGATAATTTTACGGGTAGAATTGCGATCGGCAGAATTAACAGAGGTGTGGTTTGCAATAAAGATACTGTTGTTGTTTGCGGTCATGACGGAACCAATAAAAACTGTAAAATATCTGCCCTTTATGAATATAAGGGACTTAACAGGGTCCCGTGTGATGAGGCGACGGCAGGTGATGTAGTTGCAATTTCGGGTCTTGATGATATCAACATCGGTGATACGGTATGTGCGTCAGATAATCCCGATCCGTTGCCGTTTGTAAAAATAGATCAACCTGTATTATCAATGAACTTTTCAGTAAACAACGGTCCGTTTGCCGGCCGTGAGGGACAGTATGTTACATCCCGACAGATTCGTGACAGACTTATGCGTGAACTGCAGAGTAATATAAGTCTTAAAGTCGAGGATACAGATTCTGCCGACACGTTAAAGGTGTCGGGCAGGGGAGAACTTCATCTTTCTGTACTCATAGAAAATATGAGAAGACAGGGATACGAATTTATGGTGTCAAAACCAAGCGTTATTCTCAAAGAGATAGACGGTATTGTCTGTGAACCGTTTGAGACACTCTATGTTGATGTGCCAAATGATTATACAGGTGCAGTTATAGAAAAAATTGCTCAGCGTAAAGGTGAAATGCTTGACATGGCACCCACTACTCAGGATTTCACAAGGATCACTTTTTCTATTCCTTCAAGGGGTCTTATAGGATATAGGAGTGAACTTCTCACTGATACCAAAGGTGCAGGCGTTATGAATACACTGTTTGACGGATATAAGCCTTCAAAAGGTGAAATATCCAGCCGTACAAGAGGATCACTTGTAGCATGGGAAACCGGCGAATCGGTAACATACGGTCTCTTTAACGCTCAGGAGAGGGGAGATTTGTTTATCGGACCCGGTGTAAAAGTATATGAGGGTATGATTGTCGGTGTAAATAATAAGCAGGGTGATATTGCAGTAAATGTCTGCAAGAAAAAACAGCTCACTAATATGCGTGCATCAGGTTCTGACGATGCGTTAAGGCTTATTCCTCCTACAATAATGAGTCTTGAAAAATGTCTCGAATTTATTGAGGATGATGAACTTCTCGAAGTAACGCCAATGAGTTTGCGTATGAGAAAGAGGATTCTTGACACAGATCTCAGGGCAAAAGCTGATGCTGCTGCAAAAAAGAATCGAGGAAATTAAATGAAAGATACACTTAAACTATCATCAAAACTACTCGTTGCCATACTTGTTGTGGCTTTAATCAGCTTTTTTGTAGTTATTGCAGTTGGAATGGACTCTCCCGAACTTGTGGTTGTAGATGCAGAAGATCAGCTTATCGAATATAACGAAAACTATGTTTCGATTTCGGGTAATGTTTCTGCAATAGTGCTTACATTTTTTCTGTGTGTCATGGTTTACGCTTATTCCTGGGATCAGGGATTTAAGGACTATAACAGAAAGTTTTCACAGCCTACAGTTCACTATTTATTAAAAGGTTTTGTCAGCGGATTAATAGCGGTAATTCCAATACTTGTAATCGGTGCTGTTGCACTTGCCGGAAAAAATGTCCCTATTGGCTACATATATAAAGTAATAGTGGCTCCGTTTATCTACTGGTATAACAAGTTTCTTAAGGAAGGCAATTATCTTTTCTGTCAGTTTATATATATGATAGTCCCGGTTGTCAGCGGTGTTTCGTATATTATGGGTAAGAATAATTTTATGCCTGTAAACCGTCTTGTTTACGGTAAAAAGTATGAAGTTGCGGCACCCGAAAAAGCAACTTCGGCTATGGATATAATGAATGAAAAGAACAGAAATAATCTCAAGTAATTAATCGGTATATTTTCTAATACAATGTATCGGTGATTGAATTGAAAAAAGGATACATTATCATAATAGTTAC
This sequence comes from Feifaniaceae bacterium, assembly GCA_045602805.1. Classification (GTDB taxonomy): domain Bacteria; phylum Bacillota; class Clostridia; order Oscillospirales; family Feifaniaceae; genus RGIG6165. The sequence goes on along the minus strand of JAZSCG010000184.1, from coordinate 11,144 downwards.
ATCTGTATTATCAGCAGTTGCTGTCCTGTATTTTCAGTGGTATACTTCGTGTCAGGCAGCAATAGCAAGTCTGGGAAAAACTATAATTGTCGATGCAGGACACGGCGGTTTTGACGGCGGTGCGGTTGCATTTGACAATACGCTTGAAAAGGATTTGAATCTTGATATTGCAAAAATTCTGCGAAATTACCTTGTGTCAAGCGGTTACAATGTGATTATGACAAGAGATGACGACGGTGCTTTATCTGATCATAAGATGGAAGATATGCGTAAGCGTCTTCAAACAATGCAGGAAAACCGTGATGCTCTTTTTGTAAGCATACATTGCAATAAGTTTCCCGTTTCATCAGCGAGAGGACTGCAAGTATTTTACTCTGAGAACACCGACAGTTCAAAAGAATTGGCAGATATAATACAGGAACAATACAACACAACTATTAACAAGAATTGCAGACGAGTCAGCAAGCCGTCTGATAATTCAATTTATCTGCTTGACAATGCTCCTTGTGATGCTGTTTTGATTGAGTGCGGTTTTGTTTCAAATATAGCTGAACTTGAATTGCTGAAAGATGATAATTATAAAAGTGAACTTGCCAAGATGATAGTAGGTTCAATAAACAGATATTATGAAGCTAGTTTATAAAACGACACATAAGTAAAACTTATCAAACTATAATTTTTATTTGCTTTACTTATGCTAAAGATGTATGTATAATACACAATATGAAATCAGCAGCTATGCTGAAAATATAGGCCAAACGGCTAAAAATAAAAAGGGGAATTCAAAATGAGAAAGTCCACAAAAATTCTTGCTGTACTTCTTGCTGTAGCAATGCTCGTATCATGCTTTGCTGCATGCGGTAAAGAAGCAGGCACAACAAACAACAACGAAACAACTGTTACTCCTATTAAGTTAGGCGGTATCGGTCCCACAACAGGCGGCGCAGCTATTTACGGTCAGGCTGTTAAGAATGCTACTGAACTTGCTGTTGCAGAAATCAATGCACTCGGCGATACAGTTCAGTTTGAACTTAACTTCCAGGATGACGAGCACGATGCTGAAAAGTCTGTAAACGCTTACAACAACCTCAAAGACTGGGGTCTCCAGGTTCTTGTTGGTACAGTTACAACAGGTCCCTGCATAGCAGTATCTGCTGAAACAAATGCTGACAGAATCTTCACACTTACACCTTCTGCTTCATCAACAGACGTTATCGGCGGTCAGCCTGATGAAAGCGGCAACGTAATTATCCCTCGTAAGGACAACGTGTTCCAGATCTGCTTCACAGATCCTAACCAGGGTATCGCTTCTGCTCAGTACATCAAAGAACAGAACTTAGGTTCAAACATTGCTATCATCTACAACAACGGTGATGCTTATTCAACAGGTATCTACCAGAAGTTCGTTTCTGAAGCTGAAACTCTCGGTCTCAACGTTGTAAGTGTTACAACATTCACTGATGACTCAGCTAACGACTTCACAGCTCAGCTTAACGATGCTAAGGCTGCAGGCGCAGACCTTCTCTTCCTTCCTATCTACTATACACCTGCTTCACTTATCCTTGCTCAGGCAGATAAGATGCAGTATGATGTAAAGGTATTCGGTGTTGACGGTATGGACGGTATCCTTACTCTCGAAAACTTCGACACAACACTTGCTGAAGGCGTAATGCTTCTCACACCTTTCTCAGCTGACGCTGAAGATGATCTTACAAAGAACTTCGTTGCTAACTACGAAGCTAAGTACGGTGATACACCTAACCAGTTTGCTGCAGATGCTTACGACTGCGTATACGCACTCTACAACGCATGTAAGGCTAATAATATAACAGGTGATATGTCTGCAGAAGAAATTTGCGACCTCCTCGTTGCTCAGTTCACAAATCCTGACTTCTCATTCGATGGTCTTACAGGTCAGAATGTTACATGGTCAGCAACAGGCGAAGTTTCAAAGTCTCCCAAGGGTATGGTTATCCAGGGCGGCAAATACGTTGGTATGTAATTTAAATACTATCCTTTAAACAAAGGGGTTTTAAATAACCCCTTTGTTTTCTGTATTGGTATTTTCCTTTAAATATAAATGAGGTAAAATATATGACATTCCTTTCTAATTTAATTAACGGAATAAGTCTTGGCAGTGTTTATGCGATTATAGCTCTTGGTTATACTATGGTTTACGGTATTGCAAAAATGCTTAACTTTGCACACGGTGATGTAATTATGGTCGGTGCATATATATCATTCTGCAGTACAACATATCTTGGTCTGCCTGTACTTGTTTCCATAGTTATTGCTATGGCTGTATGTACAGTTTTAGGTATTCTTATCGAGTTTCTTGCATATAAACCACTCAGATCTGCTCCGTCACTTGCAGTTCTTATTACTGCAATCGGTGTAAGCTATTTCTTACAGAATGCGGCACTTATTATATGGGGCAGCGCACCGAAAACATTTACATCTGTAGTTAAGAATATCGAATCTATAAAGCTTTTTGACGGACAGCTTATTATTACGTCCGAATCTATTATTACTGTGCTTTCATGTATCGTAATTATGATAGGACTTACTGTTTTCACTTCGAAAACTAAAATCGGTAAAGCAATGAGAGCTGTGTCTGAGGATAAAGGTGCAGCACAGCTTATGGGTATTAACGTTAACGTTACTATTTCAGTTACGTTTGCTATAGGTAGTGCTCTTGCGGCTATTGCGGGCGTTCTTCTTTGTTCTTCCTACAACAGCCTTGTTCCGACTACGGGTTCTATGCCCGGTATAAAAGCCTTCACTGCGGCAGTTTTCGGCGGTATTGGTTCAATTCCCGGTGCTATGATAGGCGGTATACTTCTCGGTCTTATTGAAATTCTCGGTAAGTCATACATCTCTATGCAGCTTTCCGATGCAATCGTTTTTGCTGTTCTTATTATCGTTCTTCTTGTGAGACCTACAGGTATTCTCGGCAAGAAGATCAACGAGAAAGTGTAGGTGAGAGATATGAGAAAATTAAACAAAACATCAGGTTTAAATCTTGCTTCATATCTGATAGTAATTGCAGCGTTTTTAATCTTGAATCCTATGCAGTCAGCAGGTATGCTCAGTAACTCTCTCAAAGGACAGCTTATTCCTATCTGTGCATATATTGTTATGGCAATTTCACTCAATCTTACGGTTGGTGTACTTGGTGAACTTTCACTTGGACATGCCGGTTTTATGAGTGTTGGTGCATTCAGTGGTGTTGTAGTAGCAATCTCGCTCCAGAACGTCGTTTCTTCGGAGCCTCTCAGACTTGCTTTGGCTATTCTTGTAGGCGGTATACTTGCAGGTGTTGCAGGTCTTATAATCGGTGTTCCCGTACTCAGACTTCAGGGCGACTATCTTGCTATCGTTACGCTCGCATTTGGTGAAATAATTAAAAATATTATTAACTGTCTCTACGTCGGTGTAGATGCAAAGGGTCTTCATATCGGAATTACTGATATTCAGTCATTAGGTATGACAAACGGTACCGTAATTCTTAAAGGACCCCAGGGCGCAGTAGGTGTTCCCAAAATTGCTACCTTTAGTGCAGGTATAATACTTGTACTTGTAACTCTCTTTGTTGTCCTTAACCTTATCAAGAGCCGTGGCGGACGTGCTATCATGGCTATCAGGGATAACAGAATTGCTGCTGAATCAGTTGGTATCAATATTACAAAATACAAATTACAGGCATTTATCACGTCTGCTGCTTTCGCAGGTATGGCAGGTGCGTTGTACGCAATGAATTATTCTACCATCATTGCTAAGAAATTTGATTTTAATACTTCGATACTCGTACTTGTATTCGTAGTTCTCGGCGGTATGGGCAATATCTTCGGTTCAATTGTGGCAACAACAATTCTTTATATGCTGCCCGAACTTTTGAGAGAATATGCTGATTACCGTATGCTTATATATGCAATAGTTCTCGTTGTAATTATGCTTCTCACAAACAGTGAAAAGGCAAAACAGCTCAGAGAAATTGTTTCATTTAAGTTAAGCAAGTGCTTTAAGAAAAAGAAACATTCAGCTAAGGAGGTGGCGGACAATGAGTAAAATGGTTCCCGTTCCGAGTAAGTCAATTATTCCGGAAAGAGATATTAATGACGTGCCTGTACTTGAAGCGCATCACCTTGGTATCGACTTCGGCGGCCTTACTGCTGTTGACGAACTTGATCTTATAATCGGTAAGACAGAAATTGCAGGTCTTATCGGTCCCAACGGTGCAGGTAAAACTACTGTCTTTAACCTTCTTACTAAGGTATATCAGCCTACGAGAGGTACGATACTTCTTAACGGTCAGGATACAAGCAATATGAATGTTACTCAGGTTAACCGTGCAGGTATTGCCCGTACATTCCAGAACATCAGGCTTTTTAATTCACAAACTGTTGAAGAAAACGTAAAAATCGGCTTACACAATCATATTCATTCAAATATGCTCAGTGATATTTTCCGTCTTCCTTCTTATTGGAAATCGGAGAAAAAAGCACATGAACGTGCTTTGGAACTTCTTTCTATATTTGATATGCAGGATCTTGCAGACCATCAGGCAGGTTCACTGCCGTATGGTGCACAGAGAAGACTTGAGATCGTTCGCGCTCTTGCGACAGAACCTAAGCTTCTTCTTCTTGATGAGCCTGCTGCAGGTATGAATCCTTCTGAAACAGCTGAACTTATGGAAAACATAAGAAAGATCAGAGATACATTTAATATTGCTGTTCTTCTTATTGAGCATGATATGAATCTTGTTATGGGTATCTGCGAAGGTATCGTAGTTCTCAACTACGGTAAAATAATTGCAAAAGGTACTCCTAGTGAAATTCAGAATAACCCCAAGGTTATTGAAGCATATCTTGGAAACAAAAAGGAGGATAAATAATGGCACCGCTTTTGAAAATTGATGATATAAATGTTTATTACGGCGCTATTCACGCTATTAAAGGCGTCTCCTTTGAAGTTAATGAAGGGGAGATTGTTACTCTTATCGGTGCAAATGGTGCCGGTAAAAGTACAATCCTAAAGACTATTTCAGGTCTGCTCAGATCCAAAACGGGTGACGTTGAATTTCTTGACGGCTCTATTGCTCATATTCCGCCCCATAAAATAGTTGATATGGGTCTTGCTCATGTTCCGGAAGGAAGAAGAGTTTTCCTTAATATGACTGTTGAAGAAAATCTTGAAATGGGCGCGTATACACAGGAAAAATCAACTATTGCGGCATCTAAAGAAGATGTGTTTACACGTTTTCCGAGACTTAAAGAACGTCGTAAGCAGATTGCAGGTACGCTCTCAGGTGGTGAACAGCAGATGCTCGCAATGGGCAGAGCACTTATGAGTAAGCCAAAGCTTCTTATGCTTGATGAGCCTTCGATGGGACTTGCACCGCTTCTCGTAGAGCAAATCTTTGATATAATCAAAGAACTTCACGAAGCAGGCACCACGATACTACTCGTTGAACAGAACGCTCAGATGGCACTTTCAGTTGCTACACGGGCATATGTACTTGAAACAGGTAAAATAACACTTTCCGGTACAGGTGAAGAGCTTGCTGCAAGTGATAAAGTCAGAAAAGCATATCTTGGTGGCTGATAATATAAAAAAGACCTTGTTTTACAAGGTCTTTTTTATATCTTCAATTACGTTAGGCAACCGTTTTCTTGCAAATTCCAAGAATTTTTGTGCAGCCATAGACATCAATCCGACGTTCTGATAAGCAAGATAAATTTTTCTGTGTATCGGCGGTTCAGTAGGTACGGCACTACAGTCATACGATGTTCTTTTAAGTACAAGAGAGGGGAGTATGCTTACACCGAAGTTTTCCTCAACCATAGAAAGTATGGTGAAATCATCTTGAATTCTGAATTTAACTTCGGGATAGAGTCCAAGCTCGTTGAAGTGTTGGATGGCATTATTTGGTGTACCTTCTTCAATCATCAACAACTGTTCGTTTTCGAGTTCTTTTAAAGGGATTTTATCTAGTTTTGCAAATCGATGATTCTTAGGAAAGACTGCATAATATAAATCCTCGTCAACTTCCTCGAGATTGAGGTCAGGTGTATCTTTATATGATACAAAACCAAAATCGACTTTGTTTGATTTTATCCATTCGGGGATAGTAATATTATCTCCCTGGTGCAAGATGAATTTTATATTTGGATGTATCTCGTTAAATTCTTTAATAAGTTTTGGCAGCCAGTGCTGTGCTATACTTGTGAATGTACCTATCCTTACTTCGCCTGAACTTAAACCTTTGATTTCGTTAACTCTGTCAGAGAGGTCCTGATTGACATATACAGATTTCTGAATAAGAGGGTAGAGGGTAGCACCTTCGGAAGTAAGAGTTATTCCTGTACGTGTTCTGACAAGAAGTTTAAAAGAAAACTCCTTTTCAAGCGAACTTATCATCTGGCTTATCGCTGCCTGAGTATAACCCAATGCCTGTGCCGCCTTAGTGAAACTGCCTAGCTCGATTATTTTGCAAAGCGCAATGTATCTTGTCATAAATACTCACCCATTAATTTTATTTATATTAGTATAACTAAAATTGAACTTATAGTCAAGAAGTATCGGTTTTTGCAAATTGATAAATTCTTGATATAAGAATAAATACATCTTGTCTGTAAAGAATATCAATATATTCTTAAATGAGGTGTATTTATGTTTAAGCACGAAAAACAGTTATTTCATCCTGTTGAAATTGAAAAGCCTAATCCGCAGTATGCAGCAGTTTTGCAGGAACAATTAGGTGGTGATAACGGTGAACTTAAGGCGGCAATGCAGTATATGTCGCAAAGTTTTCGAATAAAAGATCCGGAAATAAAGGATTTATTCTTGGATATTGCTGCGGAAGAACTAGGTCATATGGAAATGATTGCGCAGACTATTAATTTGTTAAACGGACACGATGTTGATGCAAGTCAGGTTCCTGCAGGAGAAATTCAATCTCATGTGATACTTGGGCTTAATCCAGGGCTTATAAATGCATCCGGATATTCATGGACAAGTGATTATGTGACGGTAACAGGTGATCTTTGCGCAGATTTACTCTCCAATATAGCATCGGAACAGAGAGCAAAGGTTGTATATGAGTACTTGTATCGGCAGATAAATGATGTTAAAGTCAGGGAAACGATAGATTTTCTCTTAAACAGGGAAGAAGCGCATAATCAGATGTTCAGAGATGCTTTTAATAAGGTGCAGGACAGTGGGTCAAACCGTGATTTTGGAACAACTAAAGCGGCAAAAATGTATTTTAGTATGTCTAATCCTTCTCCTGCACAAAATCCCTCAGAAATTAAAGTTGAAAAACCGAAATTTGATTAAATATAAGGGACAAAGCTTTTTTTAGCATTGTCCTTTTTCTATTTTGTGATATAATATAAAATAAGTAATTTGGAAGAGGTTAGTCGACCATGAAACACATAAGAGTCATGCTTATTTAAGTGATGATGAATTTATAGCAATAACCGGTTATGAAACTTTTGTGAGAACAAATCCTGAATGTCGTTTTGACGCTTATGACAAAGAAACACATATTAATTTCTTTGCTAGAGATCCCGAAAACTAAGCTATGGAAAGATTGCTGACACTCGCGGATTTTTTAGAGATGAATTGGAATTTTAGGAGGTAAATTTTATGGAACAAACAGAAATTTTAGTAAAGTCAACATTGGATTCAACCATGCAGCCGTCTTTATTTTATAAGTCGGAAAGCAAGGATAAACGACCGCTTCTCGTTGGTTTACATACCTGGAGTTTTGATAGGTTTAACCAAATTAAAAATATGCTTCCTTATGCGGAAAAATATGATTTTAATTTGTTGTTGCCTGATTTCAGGGGAAAGAACAGAAAATCGAATCCTAACCATCTGCAGGCGTGCGGTTCCGAATATGCAAGACAGGATATAAAAGATGCTATTGACTATGTTATCGAAAATGAAAATATTGATAAAGATAACATCTTCTTGTTAGGTCTAAGCGGCGGCGGTCACATGGCATTATTAATGGCAGGTATGTGTCCTGAATATTTTAAGGCAATTGGTGCATATGTGCCGATTACCGATCTTGAAAAATGGACAAACCAGAATGAGCGCTATCGAGAGCATGTTTATGATTGTTGCAACAGTGATACGGAAGAAATGAAAAAAAGATCGCCGATGACATATGTTGATAACATTGCAAAGGCAAATCTTAAAATTTTCCACGGCAAATTTGACAAGGTTGTTCCTATGTCACAAAGTATGGAGTTATACCAGACTATACTGTCAAAATATCCTGATGCACGTGTTTTCCTTGATATTTTTGACGGTGCTCACGAAATAGATATGGAAACAGCTTTTTATTGGATTTTGTCTCAGTACCAAACAGCTGATAAAGTAGAAGTTACCGGTTGATATTTATATAAGGCGGGAATATATAATGGCAGAAACAAAAAAGACGGTATATGTATGTAATATGTGCGGCTTTGTATCTCCAAAATGGAACGGAAAATGTCCCGGTTGCGGTGAATGGAACACTATGGATGAGGAAATCAGGGAAAATAAACCTGTCAAAAGGGCTTCGCTCAGGGATGATTATAATATTTCAACTCCGGTAAAATTGGATGAAATAGAAGTGGCGGATAGTCACAGAATGGTAACAGGACTCTCTGAACTTGACAGAGTTTTTGGCGGAGGTATAGTTAAAGGCTCAGTATCTCTGATAGGCGGCGATCCCGGTATCGGTAAATCCACAATACTGCTTCAGTTGTGTCAGTGCCTTTCAAATACTAAAATTTTGTATATTTCAGGCGAAGAATCACTTTCCCAACTCAAGTTACGTGCTAAACGACTTGGTGTACACAGCGACAATTTGAAGCTTCTTACACAAACTGAAATATCTAAAATTATGACTGTAATCGATAAAGAATCTCCTGAAATTGTTATAATTGACTCGATACAGACTACATATTCGGCTGAAATATCATCAATTCCGGGTAGTATCAGCCAGCTTAAAGAATGTGCCTTAAGACTTACTGATTACGCCAAATCAAAGGATATAACGATGATGTTTGTCGGCCATATAAATAAAGAAGGTTCTATTGCCGGACCGAAAGTACTTGAACATATGGTTGACGTTGTACTTTACTTTGAGGGTGATAAGAATTTAAGTTGCCGTATATTGAGAGCGGTTAAAAACCGTTACGGCTCAACCAATGAAATAGGCATTTTTGACATGACATCAAACGGTCTTGAATGTGTGGAAAACCCGTCAATATCACTTCTTTCGGGTAAACCAACCAATGTACCCGGTTCGTGTACCGTTGCTATAATGGAGGGCTCACGTCCTATATTATCTGAAGTGCAGGCGTTACTTCTTCAGGTTCCGTATGGTAATCCGAGAAGAACATCAAACGGAATTGATCCCAACAGGGCAGCAATGCTTCTTGCAGTTATAGAAAAAAGGGCAGGACTGAGGGTTTCTTCATGTGATACTTTCATAAATGTAATCGGCGGATTGCGATTTACAGAGCCGTCAGGCGATGTTGCGATAGTTTTATCTATAGCATCAAGTTTCCTTGATAAGCCTGTCCACGAGGGTTTGACAGCAGTAGGAGAGGTAGGTCTTGCAGGTGAACTCAGATCAGTACCATACATTGAAAATCGCATCGATGAAGCTGTACGACTTGGATATAAAGAATTTATAGTTCCTCATTCAGCAACCATAAAAAAACGTGATGGAGTTAAAATAACAGCTTGTAAAAATATCGCAGAAGCAATAGATTCGGCAATATAACAAAAACAGTGCAGCAAAATATAATCTGCACTGTTTTTGCAATATAAATATAATCAAAGGAGGGTTCGTTATAATTATTGACAGCGGGGAAGCCAAATATTCATATATAAAAACTCCCAATTTCCCACAAAATAAGGTTGCATATGTATTTTTAGGCAAAAATAACGTACCGCTTCTTGAAGAATCGCTAAAAGAATACAATGTAAACATTTGTTCGTTAGAAGGGGATACACGTTTAGATGACAGGGTTTCCCATCATACCGATATGCTGGTTTTTCATGCAGGCTCAAATCAGATTATTTTCAGCAAAAAACAAGCGCAATTTGCCTTTGAAGATGCTGAAATTTCCATTTCATTGTCAAAAATAGCAAAAAACTATCCGTATGATGTTGCACTAAATGCTGTTATGGTAGGGAGAAATCTTATTTGCAACAAAAAATATACCGATAAAACTATCTTAGAATATGCTGATACCCACAAGATAAGCATAATAAATGTGAAACAGGGTTATTCTAAGTGTTCAGTTGTACCGGTTTCGTATAATGCTATAATAACAGATGATAGGGGAATTGCAAATTCTACACGAGATGCCGGTATCGACACTTTATACTTAGATAAACGTTTTGTTACATGTGACGGTTTTGATTATGGGTTCATTGGTGGTGCATCCGGAATGATCGATAAAAACGTATTGGCATTTACCGGATTTTTTTCTGATACGGATACAAGGACCAAAGTGGAAACATTTTTGTCAAAGTACGGTGTAAAAGCAGAATATCTTACCGATAAACCTATGTTTGACGTAGGCTCAATTATTCCGTTTATGGAGATCAGTAAGGGAGATATAGATATTTAGCACTTAAAAGAATTATGCCTAATTGCGCTAAATGCAAATTTAGCGCAATTAGGGGGGGAGGTTTTTTCTTGAAATTGACATATATATTATGTAGAATATAGTTATACTATTAAATTGTAGGTGTTATATTATGAATTCTGAATTGCCGACTTCAGTTATTGAATATCTAAGTTATAGCGAAAATATCCGCGGACTTTCGAAACGTTCTGTTGATGCTTACAAAATTGATTTAAGAATGTTTTTCAAATATATGGTAAGAAAAAAAGTACTTAAAAATTCTTCAGTCGAGTTTGCAGATGTTGATATTTCATGGGTTGATCTTGATTTCATTTCTGAAATTTCATTATCAGATATCTATGAGTTCTTAAACTTTCTCTCACGTGAACTCGGTGAAGGTTCTGCTGCACGCAGCAGAAAAATTGTATCTATACGAATGTTCTATAAATATATGACATCAAAAACAAATCAATTATCCTACAACCCGACACTTACATTAGAAAC
>JAZSCG010000183.1:0-2171 GCA_045602805.1 Feifaniaceae bacterium | reverse complement strand
GTGCTGTCAAGACCGCCCGACACACCGATAACAACCGCCCTTGCATTCGTATGCATAAGGCGTCTTTTTAGTCCTGCAGCCTGAATGGATAAAATATATTCACAGGTTTCTTCCCACTTTTTAAGGTCTTCGGGAACGAAGGGTGTTTTTGCAATCTTTCGTGTAAGAGCCGTCTTTTCCTCTTTTACTTCAAGCACAATTACCTCGTAACCGCCCGTGATATAACCCGCAAATTTCTGCGTTCTGACACGCTCTGCCTCAAGCTTCTGAATATCTATCTCGGATATTATCATACCGTTTTCAAAAAGCTTGCCCTCGGCAACAATTTTACCTGTCTCGGCAATCATGCAGTGACCGCCGAAAACAAGGTCGGTCGTAGACTCACCCTCGCCTGCCGACGTGTAGATATAACCGCAGTCAAGACGTGCCGACTGAGACTTGACAATTCTTCTTCTTGACTCAACCTTGCCCACACTCTCATCACTTGCCGACAGATTGACCACGACGTTTGCACCTGCCGCACAGTGTAAAACCGACGGTTCTATCGGCATCCACACGTCCTCGCAAATCTCTGCGGCGACACAATAATAATCCGATTTAAACAGAAGCTTTGTTCCGAAAGGAATGTCCTTACCGCCTATCATAACGGTAATATTATCTTCGGGGGCACAGTCAAAATAACGCTTCTCATTAAACTCGGCGTAATTGGGCAGACTGCTTTTGGGAACGATGCCAACAACCTTACCGCCGTGTATTGCGGCGGCACAGTTGTATAAAAGCGAACCGCATTTCACGGGAAGTCCGACAAAGGTCAGCATATCCGTGCCCTTTGATGCCTTTGCTATTTCAAGCAATGCCTGAGCCGAAGCATCCTGCAGAGTCTTTTGCAAAAACAAATCACCGCAGGTATACGCCGTAATGCACAGCTCGGGCAGAACAAGAATTTTCACGCCCTGCAGACTCGCCTTTTTCATGCAATCAATAATGCTGTTTTTATTGTACTCTACGTCTGCCACCCTTACGTCAATCGAAGCGGCGGCAACCTTTACAAAACCGTTTTTCATCGGTTATCTCCTTTATTTTATGGAATCTATTTTTCTGTAATAATCAAGTTCGAGTATCTGTCGTGACATTTTAAATTTTGCACGGACGGATTTTTTTGTAGCAGATATATCATCTTCACCTGTCGCACCCTCGTGCTTTATATAATCGCCCGTTCTCGCATCATAACTGCCGTTTTGTGAAATCCAGCTCTGGTCCTGGAATATTACGACGGGCTCTGTGCCCGAGAAAACGTCCGTTCCCATAAGCAGTCTTGAATCAAATTCAAAGCCGAACATATTTGAGAGCGTAGGCAGAATGTCCATACTTGCACAGTAGGTGTCAACCTCGACACCCTCCGTCATATCACCGCACCAGAGAAGCCATGCATTTTTATATCTTTCATACTTCTGTTCTACGGGGTGTCCCGCAAGTTCGTCAAGACCGTCAAATTCATCAAGCAGATACGGATAGTGGTCTGCCGAAATGGATATTACCGTATCTTCAAGTTTACCCGCCTCGGAGAGCCTTCTTATAAGATATTCTACCGCCATATCAAGCTCGATATTTGCCGCAAGATAGTTTTTGACCTCAAACGAATAAGGCAAATGCTCAACGTAGCTCATATTCTTTCTTGCTATATTATTCCCAAGATAAGCACCGTGACCGCTGACCGTCATATAATAAACGGAAAAACTGTCGGCATTTATATACTCATCGACCGTTCTTTCCATCATATTGAGGTCGGAATTGGGCCACTGTATCTTATCAAGTTCAAGTCCGTTTCCGACACCCTTGTAATCGTAACCGATGTTTGTGAGATACTCGTCTCTGTGATAATAGGTGTAGGTGTGATTGTGATAACCAAGCACCTTTTCGTAGCCGTTTTTATGACTCTGCATACCCACCGTATAAGGCAGGCTGTTGTTACTCGACCTTGAAAAACTCCACACACCCGATTTAGGGATAAGTCCCGTCAGATGCACGTATTCACCGTCCGTCGTCGAAACACCCCAGCCGGGTGTATAGAAATTGTTGAATTTAAAACCTTCATTCTGTAATTTGTAGAGTGTGGGCGTAAGCTTTTCGTCTATACAGTAGTGTGAAGACGCCTCTGCCGTGATAAGAAT
>JAZSCG010000182.1:0-9333 GCA_045602805.1 Feifaniaceae bacterium | reverse complement strand
TACTTTGTTATAGATGTTCACGGTAACAAAGTGCTTGGGGACAACGTGTACGAAGGTGCTTATCTTATGGAGGACGGAAGGGTATACAATGCAGGCACCCGCATAAGAAAGTTTATCGACGTAACAACCAAAGACTATCTCAAGTGTCCGATATGCGGTAAAAACTCAAATGAAAGCAAAATGAATATGAGTTATCTTAACAACGGTATCGTTTATATTCACACAAACTGTGACGGTAAAACGGGTGTATTCAATGCAGAGGGTACGCTTAAAGAGCATATTGATTACACCAATATATCGGGTGAGTTTTATATAGAGCATATGGATGACAACTATATATTTATCCGTGACACAACGGCAGATACGGGCATTATAATGTACGACCGGGGGAGTAACGAAGTAAAGTTTACGCCTGAAAATGACACCTATTTTCACACGGCTCTCGGTGAGGGCAAATATGTTATGATGTCCTACGAAGAAACGATGTATGAAGCCAAAACCACCTATCATATTTATGAAAACGGTCAGAAAACCGACGAAAGAGAGTATGAGCATTTCGGTGTGTCAAAAACGGCAGACGGCACGTATTTTAATGCCGTATCAAACGGATTTTCATACGTCTACGATGAAGATTTCAAAGTGGTAATGAAAATATCAATATCTGACAACGATTAGGAGGATTTATAATGAAAAGAATAATTTCCGTAATACTTGCTTTGACAATGGTATTTGCATTGTGTGGCTGTAAAGGTGATTCGCAGCAGGGCAGTTTTGTGTTCATAAAAGAAAACTATCCTAAAATGGGAGGCTCGCTTGCGGCATTACCGCTCGGTGAAGCACTTACCGCAAATGCACTCGGCATAGAACGTGACGAAGCATCTTCAATGCTTGTTTTTGAGGGCTCGACAACCGACAACTACGAGGCACTCGTTGACGGCACGTTTGATATAATTCTTGCGTACGAGCCGTCGGGGGAGGCGCTTGCATATGCAGAGGAAAAGGGTGTAAAACTCGAATTTGAAACGATAGGTCTTGATGCACTCGTATTCATAACGAGTAAGGAAAATCCCGTCGAAAATCTCACAACGCAGGAAATTAAAGATATATACACGGGCAAGACGACAAACTGGAGTGAAGTCGGCGGAAATGACCAGAAAATACTTGCATTCCAGCGTAATAAGGACAGCGGAAGTCAGACGCTTTTTGATAAACTTATAAATCTCGGCGATGAACTTATGAAGCCTCAATCTGATTATATTGTCGGCTCCATGATAGGACTTCTGGAGGCGATTTCCGGCTATAACGGCACGGACGAGGCACTTGGATACACGGTTTATTACTACCTCACAAATATGGAGGCATCAACCCTTGCAACGAGTAAACTCGTATCGGTTGACGGTGTAATGCCTTCCAATGAAACGATAGCAAACGGAGAGTATAAGCTTGTAAATGAGTTTTATGTGGTAATGCGTGCAGATGAACCACAGGACAGTCCGACGAGAATACTCTTTGACTGGATATGCTCATCACAGGGCAGAGAAATTGCGGAAAACGAAAATTACGTAGTTCCGAATAAATAAGAAAAAGGCTTGGAATATTCCAAGCCTTTTTCTAAAACACGGTTTCTATAGTTTTTTCACACTGATCGGGCGAGTATTGCCAGCGGTCTATTATACCGTCTGTTATGTAATAATTCATGGGCACAGGCGACGTGTCACGGTCGAAACAGTCTACGATGATGAGTTTTATCTTCATCTTTTCGGGAATTATATTTTTGATGTAGACGCATGCCGTCTCTCCTTCATATACTCCTTCCTTGTATTCTGCAAGTCCCGTCAGATTAGGTGCAAGTTCAATAAAAATACCGTAATCCTCTATACCGCGCACCGTGCCTGCGGCAGTCTGCCCTGCGCAAAAGGCACGTGCATTTTCCTCCCACGTGCCGAGAAGTTCACGGTGTGTTACATATACACGGTAAGCGGCGGTATCTATGCAGGTCACGGCACAGAAAATTTCATCCCCGACATAAAAACGCTGGAGAGGATGACTTATTCGTGAAACCGAGATATGCTCTATCGAAATCATCGAAACTATTCCGCAGCCTATATCGACAAATGCACCGAATGGCTCGAGATGAGTCACCCTTGCGGGAATGACTTTTCCGGGACAGTAATTTTCGACGATGTGATTGAAGCATTCCTTCTGAGCGTCTTTACGGCTGAGCAATGCGTATGGTGTGCCGTTTTCATCACGGCATATTTCTTTTACTTTAAAACATATATCTTTGCCGACACGGGTTATAACGGCAATGTTTTTGATTTCTCCGACGGGGGAGTAAAGCACCTCGTCTTTTGGGATTATGCCTTTTATGGCTCCGAGTGAAACCGTCAGATTCTGCATGCTGTCGCAAAGTATGGCGGTTGCTTCGAGAATGGTGCCGTCATTTGCGGCACGCTCTAAATCTGCGAGTGTGAAGGGTGCTCTCGGAAAAGCAGAGCGAGAGTGACCTTCGGGATAATATATCATTTTTGTTCTACCTCCTTTTTTATAAATTTATGTTGAAGGATTCGTATAAATGATATAAAATAATAATATTGCACATAACGGAGGTAAGGGAATGTATAAAGCAGCGATTTTTGATCTTGACGGCACGCTTGTCGATTCGATATACGATATTGCACATTGTATGAATCACGTTTTTGCAAAGTTCGGCTATCCTACATATTCCGTAGAGGAGTATAAATATCTTGTCGGAAGCGGTATAAGAACGATAGCGGAGAAACAACTGGTCGGTGAATCGGAAGAAAACATAAACAAGATTGTAGAAGAATATGAACCTTATTATATAGAGCACTGCACCGATCACACGGTAATATACGACGGTATAAAGGAAATGCTTGAAACGCTTTCCAAAAATGGTGTAAAAATGGCGGTTTTGTCAAATAAGCCGCACAATCAGGCGATTGCAGTTGTTGAAAAACTGTTTGGTAAGGGTATGTTTGAAACTATATGGGGCAGGAAAGAGGAATATCCGATGAAGCCCGACCCGACATCTGTCAATGCGATGCTTGAAGAGATGAATGTCAGCAGAGAAGAGTGTGTCTACGTCGGCGATATGGAGGGGGATATACTCGTTGCGAGAAATGCAGGTATAGACGGAATAGGTGTTATGTGGGGAATGAGAGGAGAAAAGTCTTTCGTAGACGTAATTCCCGATATCAAGGCAGACACGGTTAAAGAACTTACAGATTTGATTTTAAAAAATGCTTGACAAAATGGCATAATAATATATAATATTATTTTGTATCCTTGCCGGAGGAACCGTACCCATACGGAAATGTCCGGCCAAAGTCCAAAAGGAGGTGCTTTTAAATGGAAATGAAAATGGGAAACTATGAGACAATCTTTGTTATCAATCCTTCATTGACAGATGAAGAAGTCGCAGCTGTATCTGAGAAGTTCCAGAAGATTATTTCAAAGAACGGCGAGATCGTTAAGGTTGACGACTGGGGTCTTCGTAAGCTTGCTTATGAGATCGACGATAAGACAGAGGGCCACTATGTTCTTGTAGAGTTCAAAGCTCCCGGTGAATTCATCAAGGAACTTGAACGCAGATACAGAATCACAGATGCCATCATGCGTTCCATCGTTATCAGAAAGTAGGTGTAAAAAATGCTGAATAAGGTTATGTTGATGGGCCGCCTCACAGCGGATCCGGTGCTCAGACAGACACAGAGTAATCTGTCAGTTACAACATTTACACTTGCAGTTAACAGAAGCTATGCAAAGAAAGACGGGTCGAGAGATGCGGATTTCATTGACATAGTATGCTGGAGAAACACAGCAGATTTTGTTGCCAAGTACTTTAAGAAAGGTCAGCAGGTTGTAGTCAGCGGCTCACTGCAGACACGTACGTGGCAGGATAACAACGGGAACAACAGGAAGGCTGTTGAAGTCGTAGCAGATGAAGTTTTCTTTGCAGAAGGTAAGCGTGATTCAGGCGCACCCGTTGCAAGAACTGAAATGCCGGCAGAAACAGCGGCTCCCGCTTTTGTCAGCGACGAAACAGACGATTTTCTTGAGCTTTCGGGACAAGATGATCTGCCCTTTTAATTAAGGGAATGTCGCAAAAAATTTTACAGGAGGATTAACTAAGATGGAAAGAGATAAAGTAGTAGCACACGGCCGTCGTATGAAGAGAAAGACTTGTCAGTTCTGCGCTGAAAAAGTTGAAGCGATAGACTACAAGGACGTTGCAAAGCTCAGAAGATTCATTTCAGAGCGTGCAAAGATTCTTCCCAGACGTGTTACGGGTACATGCGCTAAGCATCAGAGAGAGCTTACAACAGCAATCAAGCGTGCAAGACACGTTGCGCTGATGCCTTTCAGCGATGACTAAAAAATAGGTATTGCATTATTATAAATAATGTGATATACTTTATGAAGCAAGTACAGAGAGTGGGCAAAACCCACTCTCTGTTTTTTGAAAAAACGGAGGTAAACTATGGCATCAGTAGCAAAAACTGTGGAAAAAATAGTATCACCCGAAGCAGAAAAACTTGGTATTGAAATATGGGATACCGAGTATAAAAAAGAGGGTGGCACATATGTTTTGCGCATATACATTGACAAAAAGGAAGGAATCACGATTGAAGATTGTGAAAACTTCTCAAGGGCGATAGATCCCATTCTTGATGAGACGGATCCTGTGCCCGACAGTTATGTGCTGGAAGTTTCATCGGCAGGGCTTGACAGAATGCTTACCAAGGCAGAGCATTTTGAGAGATATATCGGCACGTTGGTGGACGTTACTCTCTACAAGGCGGAAAACGGGGTAAAATCCGTTACAGGCAAGCTCGTGTCGAGAGATGATGAAAAGCTTACCGTATCCGAAGAAGATAAAGAAATAATATTTGACAACAAAAATGTAGCGTCGGTAAGACTGACGGTTGTTTTTTAAGGAGGAACAAATGCAGAATAAGGAACTTTTTGCGGCAATAGCTGAGCTTAGTAAGGAGAAGGGTATTCCCAAGGAAATACTTATAGACAAACTTCAGGCTGCGCTTGTAACAGCATACAAAAAAGAACTTGGTGCAGGTGACAATCTTGTTGTTGAGTTGAATGAAGAAAAGAATTCAGTCAAGGCGTTCGTGGAAATGCAGGTGGTCGAAACAGTTGAAAATCCGCTTGTTGAGATTGATCTTGAAGAGGCACACAGCTATGCAAAGAAGTACAGTATCGGTGATGTTGTAAGAATCGAAAAGAAGGTAAAGGAATTTTCAAGAATTGCGGCACATGCAGCAAAGAATGTTATAACTCAGGGCATACGTGAGGCTGAAAGAGGCATAATATACCAGGAATTCCAGAGCAGAGAAAACGAAATTCTTTCAGGCGTTGTAACAAGGGTTGAACCCAACAATATCTGCATAGAAATAAATAAGACTCCTGTTTATCTTATGGCAAGCGAAATGATACCGGGTGAACGCTTCAAGGTTGGCGATCATATCAAGGTATATGTTGTTGAAGTAAGAGAAACGACCAGAGGTCCTCTTGTAAAGATATCAAGAACGCATCCCGGTCTTGTGAAGAGACTTTTTGAAATCGAAGTTCCCGAAATTCAGGACGGTTCGGTAATCATCAAGTCAATTGCAAGAGAGGCGGGCAGCAGAACAAAGATTGCAGTTTATACAGAAGATGAAAATATAGATCCGATTGGTTCATGCATCGGTCCCAAGGGCTCACGAGTTGCTTCAATTGTCGGTGAACTCAAGGGAGAGAAGATAGACATAGTTCGTTATTACGATGACCCGGGCGATTATATTGCACAGTCACTTTCACCTGCAAACGTTGTTAACGTATTTGTATCGGGTGAGAAGAATTGCAGGGCAGTTGTTCCCGACAATCAGCTTTCACTTGCTATCGGTAAAGAAGGTCAGAATGCACGTCTTGCAGCGAAACTGACCGGCTGGAAAATAGATATCAAGCCTGAATCGGAAGCATACACTAATTTATAGTAGGTGATTTTTATTAAAAACAGAAAAGAACCTATGCGTACATGTCTCGGCTGCGGTGAAGTAAAACCCAAGAGGGAACTTGTCCGAATTGTGAGGAATGCAGATAACAGCATATCACTCGACAGAACGGGTAAAGCACCTGGCAGAGGGGCGTATATATGCGACAGCAAGGGTTGTGCTGAAAAACTGAAAAAGAACAAACGGCTTTCAAGACAGTTTGAAACTGCCGTTTCGGATGAACTGTATGACGAATTAATACGGGGGTGCATAAATGAGTAGCGCAGTTGTAAAATATAAGCTCGGTGAACTTGCTAAGGATCTGGCGGTTTCGAGTAAGGAAATTATAGCATTGCTTCAGGAAGCCTATGGCGGTGAAGCGAAGAAGACACAGACATCACTTACACAAGGTGAGCTTGATTATGTGTTCGAGCATTACACAAAAAATTCAAATAACGATTTTGAAAAATACTTCCAGCTCGGCGATCAGGAGAAGGCAGAAAGAGAAAATCCCAAGCCCGCGCCTGTAGAGGAAAAGCCAAAGCCGCAGCCTAAAGTAAAGAAAGAGCCTGTGGTAAAGGAGAAAAAGCCCGAAGTCAAGAAGACAGAGGAAAAGAAGCCGGAAGTAAAGAAAGAACCTGTTAAAAAAGCAGAAGAAAAGTCTGCAAAGAAAGAGGCGCCTGTATCACAGCAGGGTAAACCCTTCCAGAAGAATAAGAAGGAAAACGTTGTTCATACACGTACCGAAAAGGTTGTCCGTATCGTTGATACGAGAACGAGCAACGTTGATATGTCCAAATATGACGACAGAATTGACTCACTTATTCCGCAGAACGTTAAGGATTACCGTGCAAGAAAGCAAAAAATCGGCGGTAAGAAGAAGCAAAACGGCAAATTTGCTCCGAAGGTTGAGACGGAGGCAGAAAAACTGCAGAGGCTTGCTCTTGAAAAGGCAAGAAAGGCTCAGCTTAAGATAACTATTCCTGATGAAATAGTTGTATCCGAACTTGCTTCAAGAATGAAGAAGACGTCGTCCGAAGTCGTTAAAAAACTTATGCTGATGGGTCTTATGGCAAATCAGAATGAGGTTATTGACTTTGATACGGCAGGTCTTGTCTGTGAAGAATTCAACATAAAGTATGAAAAAGAGATAACTGTTACAATAGAAGAACAGCTTATTGATGATAGCCTGGATGCAGAAGAAAATCTTGAACTCCGTGACCCCGTTGTTACGGTTATGGGTCACGTTGACCACGGTAAGACTTCACTTCTCGATGCTATAAGACATGCACATGTAACATCGGGCGAGGCAGGCGGTATCACACAGCATATCGGTGCTTACAGAGTAAAGATAAATGACAGTAACATCACATTTATCGACACACCCGGTCACGCCGCATTTACGGAAATGCGTGCAAGAGGTGCCAATATCACGGATATCGTTGTTCTTGTCGTTGCGGCTGATGACGGTATAATGCCTCAGACTATTGAAGCAATTCATCATGCACAGGCTGCAAACGTTGCTATTATTGTTGCAATAAACAAGATGGATAAACCCACCGCTAATCCCGACCGTGTTAAGCAGGAACTTACAGAACACGGTATCGTTCCTGAAGAATGGGGCGGTGACGTTCCCTGTGTACCGGTATCGGCACTTACTAATCAGGGTATTACAGACCTTCTTGAAATGATTACGCTTACCGCAGAAATGCTTGAACTCAAGGCTAACCCCAACAGACATGCGAAGGGTACTGTTATTGAGGCAAAGCTTGATAAGGGCAGGGGACCTGTTGCAACACTTCTCGTACAGAACGGTACACTTAACAGCGGTGACGTTATTATTGCAGGTACGTCGGTTGGCCGTGTCCGTGCCATGACTGATGAAAATGCAAGAAAGCTTGCTACGGCAGGTCCGTCAACACCGGTTGAGATAATCGGTCTTGCAGAAGTTCCTGCGGCGGGTGACGTGTTCTATGCTGTTGAAAACGAAAAAATGGCGAGAGAACTTGCCGACCAGCGTCGTGAAAAAGAGCGTGAGGAAGCAAATAAATCCAAGTATGCAGTTTCACTTGACGGTCTGTTTGCACAGATTGAGCAGGGTAATATGAAGGAACTCAACGTTATCATCAAAGCCGATGTTCAGGGTACTGCGGAAGCGCTTAAAGCATCACTGCAGAAGCTTTCAAATGAGGAAGTTATGGTTAAAGTCATCCATCAGGGTGTCGGTGCGATAAATGACAGTGATATTATGCTTGCATCAGCTTCAGGTGCAATAATCGTCGGCTTCAACGTAAGACCTGACGTTATAACGGCAACAAATGCAAAGAATGCAGGCGTTGATATAAGAACGTACTCTATCATCTACGAATGTATCGAAGAGATGGAACAGGCAATGAAGGGTATGCTTGCACCTAAGTACCGTGAGGTTGTTACGGGCTCGGCAGAGGTTCGTATGGTATATAAGATTTCAAGTGTCGGCACCGTTGCAGGCTGTATGGTTAAGGACGGTAAGATTACAAGAAATTCAAATGTCAGGGTACTTCGAGACAGTATTGTTGTTGCAGACACCAAGATTGCGGGTCTGCGCAGATTTAAGGATGATGTAAAGGAAGTTGCTGAAGGTTACGAATGCGGTATCAGCATCGAAAAATTCAACGACATCAAGGAAGGCGACATTTTCGAAGCCTACATCATGGAAGAATACAGAGATTAATAAAAAGAGCAGTCAAGTTCAACTTGACTGCTCTTTTTATTTGGGGTAAAATCCAATTATGATTAGTTATGATGTGTTAAAAAAACTGAATGTGCCTTGCAAGGTAGTTACCTTTACGGAAGCAAAAGAGTTTTTGTTTGAGGGTGAAAATGTCTCTGCGCAGAGTGTAATTGTCTTTTTGATGCCGTACACGGCAGGAAGGGAAAAAGGCAACGTCTCTTACTATGCGAAAGGTGTGGATTATCACAAACGTGCCGTGGATATATCACAGAATATATCTGAAATCGGCAAAATCACGGTGTATGCCGACGTTTCGCCTTTTAGAGAAATTGACCTTGCTGCCGCCTGCGGACTCGGTGTAAAGGGCAAAAACGGACTTCTCATAAATGAAGATTACGGAAGCTTTGTCTTTATCGGCGAGATTTTGGTTGATGATACCTTTGACAAATACGATGAAATATCAGAAATTAAAGAATGTATAAATTGCGGCAGGTGTGAAGCTGTATGCCTTGCCACGGCAATAAACGATAAAAAGAGATGTATATCGCATATTACACAGAAAAAAGGCGTTCTTACCGAAGAAGAAGTGTCGCTTATAAAGAAAAGCGG
>JAZSCG010000181.1:0-3028 GCA_045602805.1 Feifaniaceae bacterium | reverse complement strand
ATTTCCGCAGGGTCTTTGAAGATGACGTTTACGTCGTTGACACCGTTCTTTTCAAGGATGTAATTTAACACGAATTCGGGGTTTGCACCCTGTCCGTGAACGTACACCGTTTTGCCCGAAAGGTCGGAAACCTCGTTTATTTTGTCACCGTTTTCAAGCACGTACAGAACGCCGAGCGTGTTGAGCGCAATTATCTGCACACCGCCGTTTGTCTTGTTATAAAGAGATGCGGCAAAGTTTGTTGGAAGTGCGGCAATATCAAGGTCGCCGTTTGACAGTTTTGCAACGAAATCGGGGGCTTCCGACGTTACCGTAAATTCGTAAGTATCTTCATACTCGCCGTCCATAAGATAGACACTGCCGACACCTGTAGGGCCTTTGAGCATACCTACGTTTACGGTCATGCCCGTGTAAGGTGTCTCTGTTTTACCGCATGCGGCAAAAGAGAATACGAGAGCCGCCGTAAGAATAAGTGCGATAAGTTTTTTCATTTTGATATCTCCTTTAATTTTATTTTATCTTTGATTATGACTGTTTTTCCGTCACGTTGTATAAGACCGTTTTTTGTAAGTATGTCAAATGCACGGTAGAGCGATGCCCTGCCCATACCGAGTTTTTCCGCAAGCGTCGAAAGCTGTCCCGTGAGGCATATTCCGTCTGCCTCGTTTGCAAGCAGATATCTTGCAAGAGCCTGCTCTGCATCTGTGCAGGAGAGTGAGCGGATTTTGTCATTTAAGAAATGAATTCTGTCCGTAAGAAAACGAATATAGTTTTCTGCAATAACAGGCTCCTTTATCATTTCTGACAAAAGCTCCTGCGAGAAGAATAGAATTGTGCACTTGGCAGTTGCCGTCAGTGTGGTTTCGTATTCCTCATTCTCGGAAAAGACGGAGGCTACACCGAAAGGCATACCCTGAGTAATGGTATTTACAATGAGTTTCCGCCCTTTTTCATTGGTTACGAGCACTTCACCCGACAGCACGAGCCCCACGCTTCTGAAAAAATTGTCGGGGGTGTATATGTGTTCACCCTTTTCAAAGGTCATAAGTGAGCAACCGTCATTCTCAAGATAGACGTTTATCTCCTCAACCCCGCTGAAGAGAAAGCATGAACGTATTATGTTTTTTTGCCGTGGCTTGAGTAAGTTGATGTTCATAAAACCTCAAAAAATGTCTTATTTGATACAAATATACCATATTTTTACTTATAGGTCAATACGTTATTGCAAGGCACTCGAAAAATACTGCTTCGTGCGTTACCGCTTCACTCCCAAAAACTAATAAAAAAGACGGTGTTGTCACAACACCGTCTTTTTTTTCGAGTTGCATTATTATAAACGGTATGGTATAATATTACTCATTAAATTTAAGGTGGAGTTAAAAATGAACACAGTAATGACACTTATTACCATTGCTGTATACCTTGCAGGAATGATTCTTATAGGTGTAAAGTACGGTAAAGACAACAACTCGACAGGTGAGTTTTATCTCGGCGGAAGAAAGCTCGGTCCTCTTGTAACGGCGATGAGTGCAGAGGCTTCGGATATGTCTTCATGGCTTCTTATGGGTCTGCCCGGTCTTGCTCTTGCAGGCGGTTTTGCAGAGGCGACGTGGACGGCTATCGGTCTTGCAATCGGTACATATATCAACTGGCTTATCGTTGCCAAGAGGCTCAGAAGATACACGGAAGAAACAAAATCCGATACAGTGCCCGACTTTTTCTCAAACCGTTTTGCAGATAAGAGCGGTGCGCTTCTTGCAATATCGGCAATAATTATCGTTATATTCTTCGTGCCCTACACGGCATCGGGCTTTTCTGCAATAGGCAAGCTTTTCAACAGCCTTTTTGGTGTTAATTATCACATTGCTATGATAGTTGGTGCTGCGGTAATCGTGCTCTATACGGTGCTCGGCGGCTTTATGGCTGTTAGTACGACTGACTTTTTACAGTCAATCGTTATGACTATCGCACTTTTCGTAATCATCTGCTTTGGTATGAATCAGGCGGGCAGTATGGATACAGTACTTGGAAACATCAAAGATTATCAGGGTTATTTCAGCCTTACGGCAAACGGTTCTTACGGGGCACTTCCCATTGCATCAACACTTGCGTGGGGTCTTGGCTACTTTGGTATGCCCCACATTCTTCTTCGCTTTATGGCTATCGAAGATGAAAACAAGCTCAAGACTTCAAGACGTGTTGCAACTGTATGGGTTGTAATCTCAATGGCAATGGCTATCTTTATAGGTATCGTAGGCTACACGTTCGTATGGCAGAAGGGTACTATTCTCCAGGACGGTTTTGATGCTGAACGTATTATCGTTTATATGGCAAACGCCATAAAAGAAGTCGGTCCGCTTGCTGCAATCGTTGCAGGTCTTATCCTTGCAGGTATTCTTGCGGCTAC
Source organism: Feifaniaceae bacterium (assembly GCA_045602805.1). Lineage (GTDB taxonomy): Bacteria > Bacillota > Clostridia > Oscillospirales > Feifaniaceae > RGIG6165. The sequence goes on along the minus strand of JAZSCG010000181.1, from coordinate 621 downwards.
AATGTCAACTGCTGATTCACAGCTTCTGGCGGCTTCTTCAAGCGTTTCGGAGAACATCGTTCACCGTTTCTTCTGGAAGAATATGTCCGTTAAGGCTTCTATCTGGATTTCAAGACTCACAGTTTGCGTTATCGCTGTAATCGGTATGTTCTTTGCATGGAATGAAAACAGCTCAGTGTTCAGAATAGTTTCATTTGCATGGGCAGGCTTTGGTGCAGCGTTCGGTCCGCTTGTACTCTTCGCTCTCTTCTGGAAGAGAACCAACAGATGGGGCGCACTTGCAGGCGTCGTATCCGGCGGTGCAATGATATTTATCTGGAAGTTCCTTATAGCGCCTATCGGCGGTGTGTTTGCAATATATGGGCTTCTTCCCGCATTTATCATCAGCTCAGTTCTTATCGTGGTTGTAAGTCTTCTTACAGAAAAACCCGATGATGAAGTGATAGCAACTTTTGAAAGAGCAAGAGCAAAATAAAATAAGAGCCTACGGAAACCGTAGGCTCTCTTTTTTTAATACAAATATATGTCGCTGTATGCTTTGAGTGTGTTATAGGTTTCTTTTTCGTCCTCATCAAGCGTTGTCCACGCCCTTATCGGCACGGAATTTTCATAACATTCCTG
>JAZSCG010000180.1:0-2139 GCA_045602805.1 Feifaniaceae bacterium | reverse complement strand
CATACAGAGTGCGCGTACGATTGCAACACGCTGTTTCTGACCGCCTGAAAGCTGACTCGGATAAGCGTTTGCCCTGTCGGCAAGACCGACTTTTTCTAAAAGCTCCATAGCATACTTTTCTGCTTCTTCTTTGGACTTCTTAAGAAGCTTCTTAGGTGCTATGGTCATATTGCGAAGTATGGTCATATTCGGGAAAAGGTTGAAGTGCTGGAAAACCATACCCATTTTCTGACGGTGCAGATTTATGTTTGTACGGGGGTCTGCTATGTTTGTGCCGTCAAAGATTATTTCACCCTCCGTGGGCACTTCAAGCAGGTTGAGTGAACGAAGGAAGGTTGACTTACCGCTTCCCGAAGGACCGATGACAACAACGACTTCGCCCCTTGAAATTTGTGCATCAATACCGTCAAGCGCCTTTACGACACCGCCGTTATAATGCTTTTTAAGACCGTTTACCTTAATTAAAACGTTATCTTTCACTGCGACGCAACCTCCTTTCGAGCATTGAAACAAGCTGTGTAAGTATTACCACAAGTACAAGATATATCAATGCAACAGCAATAAGTGGCATAAATGCAGAGAAGGTGCGTCCTCTTATAAGGTCGCCTGCTTTTGTAAGATCCATAATTCCTACGTAACCTGCAATAGAAGTTTCTTTCAAAAGCACGATAAATTCATTACAGAGTGTAGGTAAAACAGCCTTAAAAACCTGCGGGATAATTATGTAAAACATGGTCTGCACATAGTTAAAGCCTAAAGAACGGCCCGCTTCAAACTGACCGTGGTCAATAGACATAATTCCACCTCTGAAAATTTCGGCAACGTATGCACCCGAATTCATACCGAAAGCAATTATTGCTATCATTGTTCCGTTCGTGCTTGATGCAAAAATTATAAAATAGAAAATAAGAAGCTGCACTACAACAGGTGTGCCTCTTATTACCGTCAGGTAGAGGTGACATATAAAATTTAAGAATTTTAACAGGTGATAACCCAAACCGCCCTTAAGTTCAAGCGTCTCTCTGTTTTTATCGAAGGATGAACGTACTGAAGCGATTACAACACCTATGATAATACCTATCAGTATTGCAAAGAAGGTTATTTTAAGTGTCTGCAAAAGACCGTCAGTAATCCATTTCCAACGGTTATCGTCTATAAAATTGAGATGAAAATCATGATAAAAATCAGAAGCAAGAAATTTATCTTTGATTTTACTCAACAAAGAAACTATCTTTTCCAAAATAATACTCCTTCAAGATAAAAAGGGTGGGAAAACTCCCACCCTTTGAGTTTGTCGAAAATTATTCAGCGGGAATGTACTTTTCGATTATTGCGGGAATAGTACCGTCCTCTGTGAGTTCAGCAAGAGCTGCGTTGATAGAATCAAGAAGCTCTGTGTTCTCTTTTGCGATTGCAATAGCGTAGTCTTCTACAGCATACTCTGTTTCGAGAATTGTAAGATTTTCATTAGCTGCAACAAATGATTTTGCGGGCTCGTTGTCAATGATAACACAGTCAACCTTACCTGATACAAGTGCCTGAACAGCGTCTGCACCTGTCTTGTAACGGATAACGTTATCACTGCCGAAATCGTCAGAAGCGTAGATATCGCCTGTTGTATCCTGCTGAACACCGATTGTCTTACCGTTGTAAATGTCATCAATTGTAGCAATGTCAGAACCTTCAGTAACGATAACGACCTGAATACCTGTAGCATATGAAGTTGAGAAGTTAACGCTTTCAAGTCTTTCATCTGTAACTGTCATACCGGCAATACCCATATCGTATTTGCCTGACTGAACACCGCCGATGATAGAACCGAATTCAACGTCGTTTACAACGAGTTCCATACCAAGCTTTTCAGCAAGTTTTTCAGCGATTTCAATGTCAATACCTGCATAAGCATCACCCTCTTTGTATTCGTAGGGAGGGAATGCTGCGTTTGTAGCCATCTGAAGTTTTTCAACAGATGTATCTGTGTTTGTTGTTGAGCCGCAAGCAGCGAATGAAAGTACCATTACAACTGCAAGCAAAACTGAAATAAGTTTTTTCATTTTGTGTGATCTCCTTTAAATATGTTTTTAATTACAATGTGCATTTTAACACCGTATTGCATAAATTTCAATACTTATTTTATAT
>JAZSCG010000179.1:0-2811 GCA_045602805.1 Feifaniaceae bacterium | reverse complement strand
GGATATTACTGTGTTTACTGCGCCGATGAAATGTATTTGAAGTGTGGCAGAGAACTTCCGCCTGCAGATTACTATGATGATTTTCAGCAGATAGAAAACGGTGTGGGAATGATAGCCTCAATGAAAGAGGAGTTTGATACTGCACTTGAATTTGTTGATGAGAGTAATGCGGTTCGTAAAATATCTGCAGTAACAGGGTGTGGAGCATATCCTTTTATAGTCAAACTTGTTGACGAATTAAAAAAGAAATGGCATAATTTAGAATGTAATATATATCCCATAAAAAACGATTTTTTCGGTGACAATATTGATGTTACCGGTCTTGTTACGGGTGGAGATATAATAAAAAATCTCAAGGGGAAGGATATAGGTGAAGAACTTATAATTCCTGCGCAGATGTTAAGATATGACAGAGAACGGTTTCTGGATGATGTCTTACTTACTGATCTTGAGAAGGAAATTGACTGTAAAGTCAGAATTTGCGAAAATGACGGTGCTGCATTTATCAGCGCCTTTTTGGGAACAGAGGTGTAAGATGGCAAAACCAGTAGTTGCAATAGTTGGCAGACCGAATGTAGGAAAGTCAACATTGTTTAATAAACTCTCCGGAACACGACTTGCGATTGTTGATGACAAGCCCGGTGTTACGAGAGACCGTATATACGGTGAATGTGAATGGTGTGGCCATTCATTTACAATTGTCGATACCGGAGGTATTGAGCCTAAAAGCAACGATATAATTTTGGCACAGATGAAGAGGCAGGCAGAACTTGCAATAGAGCTTGCTGATGTTGTGATTCTTGTGACAGATCTTACGGTCGGTATGGTTGCGGCAGATGCAGATGTAGCAAGAATGCTTATTAAAGCCAAAAAGCCTGTTGTACTCTGCGTTAATAAGGCTGACGGCGTTGGTGAATTACCACCGGAAATTTACGAATTTTATAATCTTGGTGTTGGTGAACCTTATGCGATTTCAGCCACTCACGGCAGAGGTACGGGCGATCTTCTTGATGCGGTGGTGGCAAAACTTCCGCAGAACGAAATTGATGCAGAGGCAGAAGATTCAATCAAAGTTGCCGTAATTGGCAAGCCTAATGTGGGAAAATCGTCAATTATCAACAGAATTCTTGGTGAAGAAAGAGTTATAGTATCTAATATACCGGGAACTACAAGAGATGCTATTGACACGGGATTTACCAAAAACGGCAGGAATTACGTTTTTATTGACACTGCCGGAATAAGAAAAAAGAAAAAAGTTGAAGAAAACATAGAAAAATACAGTGTTATCCGTTCGTATATGGCTGTTGACCGTGCAGATGTATGTCTTCTTATGATAGATGCAAATGAAGGTGTTACTGAACAGGATACTAAGATTGCGGGATATGCGCATGATAACGGAAAAGCAACTGTAATTGTTGTCAATAAGTGGGATTCCATAGAAAAAGACGGAAAGACTATGGAAGAAATGCGCAAACGCATAGCAAATGATCTTGCTTATATGACATATGCTCCTATAATTTTCGTATCTGCACTGACCGGACAGAGAGTAAATGATGTGTTTGACATGATAAGCTTTGTCTATGAGCAGAATAATGTGAGAATTTCTACGGGTAAATTAAATGAAGTTCTTGCTGATGCTATGAACAAAGTTCAACCGCCTACCGATAGAGGGAAAAGGTTGAAAATTTATTATATGACACAGGCTTCGACAAAGCCTCCCACGTTTGTTATTTTCTGTAACAGCATAGAATTATTCCATTTCTCGTACAGACGTTATCTTGAAAATCAGATCAGGGAAGTATTTGATTTACAGGGAACACCTGTAAGATTTATGTTGAGGGAAAAAGATGATAAATAAGACTACTATTTTACTCCTTATTATTCTGGGTGCAATCGGATATCTTATCGGAAGTCTGAATTTTTCCATCATTTTATCCGATAAAAACAAACAGGGTGATGTCAGACGTCATGGCAGCGGTAATGCTGGCGCAACAAATATGCTTCGTACTTATGGGATTAAGATGGCTGTTATTACTTTTGCGCTCGATGCACTTAAGACGGTTGCTTCGTATTTTATCGGGTATCATATAGCCCGTTACTTTGGAATAAAAGAAGTTGTGGGATGTGCTGTCTTTGCGGCAACTGCATGTATTCTGGGGCATTGTTTTCCGCTTTATTTTGGTTTTAAAGGTGGAAAGGGTGTTACTAACTGTGGAATCCTTTTAATTCTTATTGACTGGAAAATTGCGATGATAGCGCTTGCTATTTTTGTGCTTGTAGTTGTGCTTACGAAATATGTTAGTCTGGGCTCAATGTGCGGTGCATTATCTTTTGCAATAATGAAGTTATGTATAGGCGGTCATAACAGCGGTTTTTATGCCTATTTATTTGCACTTGCTTTGTTCATTGTCTTTATGCACAGAAAGAATGTTGTAAGACTTATCAAGGGCACAGAAAATAAAATATCTTCAAAGAAAAAGTAGAAAAAAGAGTTCAGTGTCGAAACTGAACTCTTTTTTAATAAAAATTTAAGCCCCTCTGAAAAACAGAGAGGCTTTATCAGCGGGAATTAGACCGCGCGGGTCACCTTACCGGAACGAAGGCATCTTGTACAAACATTAATGTACTTGGCACCGCCGTTGATGTTAGCTTTTACTCTTTTAACATTAGGCTTCCAATCTCTGTTGGTTCTTCTGTGAGAATGAGATACCTTGATACCGAAAGTAACGCCCTTACCGCAGATGTCACACTTTGCCATAAGAACACCTCCTTAAAACTTAATTTATTAACAACAAGCATTCTAACAAATTT
>JAZSCG010000178.1:0-2909 GCA_045602805.1 Feifaniaceae bacterium | reverse complement strand
GATGACCTTTTTTAACGGAAGTTCCGCAGAGCGACCGATAGATGTCGACAGAACACTTCAGGAGATGCTTGCCGATAACATAGACAGTTACGTTGTGTGTGAATTTCTAATCGGAACGCAGAATATGACGACTAAAGAGGGTATTCTTCACGAAATAGGCTCGAGTTTTTTCGTGCTCTATCACCCGCTTGAAGACACGTATGAATCGTGTGATTTTTATTCGGTAAAATTTGTGACGTTTTATCGTGATGAACAGAGTGGCACACGTCCTCAGACACCACAGACTCCTATACAGCCCCGCAGGAGAACAACACGAAGATAACAGTAAAAGCAAGGCCCAAAGTCTTGCTTTTTTTTATGTGTTGTACTACAATATGAATAAAAAAGTGAGGAAGTATTATGGAAATGGAAGTTTTACAGTTAGACGGAATTCAGTACGTCAAAACTTATACACAAGAATATGAAAGCGGCAAAAAATATCCCGTTATCATATTCTTACACGGTGCAGGAACACGTGGCACCGATATTGAAATACTTAAAGGCAACAGCTTTTTCAAAATGATTAACAGGGACTATCCCTTTATGCTGATTGCACCTCAGTGCAACAAAAACACGTGGTTTGACCATATGGAAGACCTCAAAAAGCTTGTCAACCTGCTTGCTGATGATGAATCTGTTGATGAAAAAAGGATTTATCTTATGGGTAGCAGCATGGGCGGTTACGGTACGTGGCAGCTGGCGATGAGTATTCCCGAAATGTTTGCGGCTATCGTGCCCATCTGCGGCGGCGGTATGTACTGGAATGCAGCAAGACTCGTGAACGTTCCCGTATGGGCGTTCCACGGTCAGCTCGACAAGGCCGTTTTTATAGAGGAATCGGAAAAAATGGTAAATGCTGTCAACAAAAAGGGCGGAAGTGCAAAACTTACCGTATATCCCGAACTCGGACACAGAGCGTGGGATCCCACTTTCAGCAACCCCGAAGTTATGCAGTGGTTGTTAAGCAACGTCAACGGCGAAGGAGTCGAATTGACAGACGAGTACACAGACAGCAAAATATACGGCTAAAACAAAAAACGACAGGAAATACTTCCTGTCGTTTTTATCGTATACCGAAAACCACGCAATAGTCACGTGGTTCAATAGAGGCTTTGCCGATGAACAGAATACAAGTTTGTTGGAATATGAAATCGTGTGTTCTAATGCATATTGAGGAAAAACCACCCGCTATGCGGGTGGATATTTATTATTATTTCAGCGGTTCAAAATCTTCGGCACCGTGTTTGCAAAGGGGACAGACGAAATCGGGCGGAAGTTCTTCACCCTCGTAAACGTATCCGCATATCTTGCAGACCCAGCCCTTTTTCTTGGCTTCGGGCTTTGGCTTAACGTTCGCAAAATAGTATGCATACGTCATGGGTGCGGTGTCTGCTATAACATTACATTCTTCAACCTGTGCGATGAAAAGGGTGTGCGTTGCACAATCCTGCTCGGCAATGACCTTTGCAGAGAAAACGGCACACACATTATCTTTTACATATACAACACCGTTTGATGTGCGGTTTTCAAGGTCGGATGAAGTAAATTTTTCCGTATCTCTTCCGCTTGAAAAGCCGTATTTTTCAAAAACGGAAAACGGCGCACTCTCATCAATGACAGATGCGTTGAAAACGCCTGTTTTCTTTATCATATCGTGGGTATAATTAGCCTTATTTACGGCAACTGCAATTGTTTTCGGATTATCGCTTATCTGAATGACGGTGTTTACAATGCACGCATTGTCCTTTTCCCCGTCTTTTGCAGAAAGCACGAAAAGACCGTATGAAAGTTTGTAAAAAGCAGTATTATCTATCATAATCATTCTCCTAACAATTCACCTAATAAGTCACAACCCATATTTATACATTCGGGGCAGGATATGCGACCGTTTTGCTTTATCTCTCGGCATACCAGAGAACCGCTTTTTGCAAGAAACTTATCCGTAAGACCGCCTGCAACAGCGTAGGTTGATGCCTTTGTTGTGGGATTTTCGGGATTTTTGCAACTGTTTGCGAGTGATGCTATATAAATTGCACCCGAAAGGGCACCGCAGGTTGCGACTGCCTTACCCATACCCAGACCAAAGCCTTCCATTGAAGCAAATGCGATATCTTTCGAGACGCCGACCTTGTCGCAATATGCGCAGGCAACAGCCTGGGCACAGTTACAGCCTCTGTCGTGTAAGATTGCCGCTTTTTCTTTTCTATCCATATTTAAAACTCCTTACTGAGATGCTTGATAAGCTGTTCTGCCGCCCTGCCCGAGAGTCCGCTGTGGGCAATGCCCCATTCCTTTGCGGCGGCTTCAAGCGCCTCTCTGCTCATATCAAGCCCTGCTTTTTTTGCGAGGTATTCCACCATGTCAAAATATTGTGTCTGCATAGGCTTCATAAAGTATATCTGCAGACCAAATCTGTCGGAAAGTGATATTTTCTCCTGCATCGATTCGTTTCTGTGAACGTCATCATCGCCACGCTCTTTCCAGGTTTCCCTGATAAGATGACGTCTGTTTGAGGTGGCATATATCACAAGATTTTTGGGTTTTTCCTCAAGACCGCCTTCTATTATAGCCTTTAAATACTTGTATTCGATTTCAAAGTCCTCAAACGACAAATCATCCATATAAAGAACGAATGAGTAACCGCGGAGCTTGATTTTGTCGATTATATCTCCGAGATATTTAAACTGACTTTTCTGCACCTGTATCATGCGGAGTCCGTCTGCATAAAATTCGTTTAAAATGGCTTTGATGCAGGTGGATTTACCCGTACCGCTGTCACCATAGAGAAGCACGTTGTTGGCATCTTTGCCGTTTACGAATGCCCTCGTATTATCAAGAAGCTGTGCTTTCTGCACGTCATAACCCCACAG
>JAZSCG010000177.1:0-9157 GCA_045602805.1 Feifaniaceae bacterium | reverse complement strand
TTTCCTGCCGGCATTAATTTTGATGAAGAATTTATCAAATCAGAAATGGCAAGACGTGCTCCTTCATCAAATGTCTTTTCCACGTCAAGAAAAGAAGCGGATGAATTTGAAGTTCTTAGCGGTGTTTTTGACGGACGTACGACGGGCGCACCCATAACGGCAATAATAAGAAACACCAATCAGCATTCTTCCGATTATGAGGGACTTCGCACTAATCCACGTCCTTCACATGCGGATTTTACGGCTTTTATACGTTATAACAACAATCATGAGGTCAGGGGTGGCGGTCATTTTTCAGGAAGGCTCACGGCTCCGCTCGTATTCGCAGGTGCGCTCTGCAAGCTTGCTCTTGAGCAGTATGAGATACATATAATCTCACACATTTCTTCTGTCGGTGACATCAAAGACAAGCCTTTTGACAAGGTACATATAACACCCGAAACGATTGACCTGCTTTCAGAAAAAACTTTTCCCGTTATGGATGAAACTGCAGCAGAACTTATGACGGCACTTATTTCAAAAGCCCGTATAAGTGCTGATTCTGTGGGCGGAACCATTGAATGTGCGGTACTCGGACTTCCTGCAGGACTTGGCTCACCTATGTTTGACGGTGTTGAAAGCGTACTCTCACAGATAATATTCGGTATACCCGCAGTCAAGGGTCTTGAATTCGGAAGCGGATTTTCCATGTCGGCAATGTTCGGCAGTCAGGCGAACGATGAATTCTGCATAGACGAAAGCGGAGATATTGCCACACGTTCAAATAACAACGGCGGTATTCTCGGAGGTATTACCTCGGGAATGCCCGTGATATTCAAAACTGCAATCAAGCCTACTGCATCAATCGGCCGTCCGCAGAAAACGGTAAATCTCAGAACAGGTACGGAGACCGATATAACAGTCGGCGGACGACACGATCCGTGTATCGTTCCCCGTGCAGTTCCTGTAATAGAAGCTGCAGCTGCGGTTGCTTTTCTCGACATGATGCTGCTCAAAAACGGCTACAACAAGGAGTAATCAAAATTGGAAACACTCGACCAAATAAGACAAGAAATAGATGAAACAGATAAACAACTCACCGAGTTATTTATAAAACGTATGTCGCTTGCTGACAGAGTCGCTGCTGCTAAAATCAGCACTTTTGCACCGATATTCCGTGCAGACAGAGAACGTGACATACTTGACAGCGTAGCCCGTGCTATGCCTGATGAACTCACCACAAAAGGAAAATCATTTTTCACATCCCTTATGTTGCTTTCAAGGGAAAAGCAATATTCAGCCTATATTATGGGCGGCGCTTTTCCAAAAAGCGTTTTGCCCTTTTCGAATTCCACACCGATTTCAAAAGAAAAAATCTGTTATTACGGCGATATCGGCTCATGGTGTAATCTTGCCGCAAAAGAATTTTCAAAAACATCCGAAATGTACGGTGTCACTAAATTCTCCGACGTTTTTCATGAAGTATCTTGTGGAAATGCCTCTTCAGGAATTCTTCCTATTGAAAACTCAACGGCAGGCTCGATAAGAGAAGTGTACGACCTGCTTTCGCAATACGACCTCTTTATCAGCGGTGCATTGACATTAGAAATAAAATACTGCCTTGCCTGCAAGGAAAATGCAGATATGTCTACCGTAAAAAAGGTGTTCTCACACGTTCAGTCGCTGGCACAATGTAAAGAGTATCTTGAAAAACACGGTTTTTCAGCTGAACCTTTCAAAAATACGGCAGGTGCCGCAAAATATGTAAGCGACAGCAATGATACGACATATGCGGCTCTCTGTAACAGATGGGCGGCAGAAGAATATTCTCTCAAGGTGATAGCATCTGACATCTGTGACGAGACGTCAAATACCACCCGATTTATCGTAGTAACGAAGAAACCGTTTATTTCCGAAGATGCTGACACAATAAGCATAAAATTTACCGTAAATCACGAAAGCGGTACACTCTCGCACGTGCTTAACATTTTCAGGGATCTCGGTATTAATATAAACAAACTTGAATCCAGACCTATCCCCAACGAAAAATTCAGATATTCTTTCTATCTTGATTTCTGCGGAAGGCTTGATGAGCACAATGTTCTGGCACTGCTTTTACAGCTTGAAAGCGAATTAAGTGAACTGAAAGTGCTTGGAAACTATAAAATTAAGGAGCAAACATCATGGTAATTATTATGAAACCCGATGCCTCACAGGAGAGCATCTCACAGATATGCAGTGTTGTAGAGTTGAAAGGACTCGGCACACACGTAGTAAAAGGCGCTGAAACAACCATTATCGGTCTTATTGGTGATAAAACCAAGATTGTAGACTATCCTTTCGAGGTAATGGAAGGTGTCGAAAAAGTTACACACATTTCCGAAAGTTATAAGCTTGTCAACAAAGCCTTCCACCCCGAACCGACAGTTATCAAATTCGATAACGGCATTGAAATCGGCGGCAAAAAGATAGTTGTTATGGCAGGTCCGTGTGCCGTCGAAAATCAGGAAATGATTACAGCGGCAGCAAATTACGTAAAGAATGCAGGTGCTTCATTTTTAAGAGGCGGTGCATATAAACCCCGCACCTCCCCCTATTCTTTCCAGGGACTTGAGGTTGACGGTCTCAAACTCATGTACAACGCCAAGAAAGAGGCGGGCATGCTCATGGTAACGGAAGTTATTAATGAGCGCAGCCTTGAAGCGGCATACGATTATCTCGACATCATTCAGATAGGTGCAAGAAATATGCAGAACTTCTCACTTCTCCGTGAAGTCGGTCGCCTGAATAAACCCGTTCTTCTCAAGAGAGGTCTCTCCTCTACAATTGACGAATGGCTCAACGCCGCTGAATATATCATGTCTGAAGGTAATGAAGAGGTTATGCTGTGTGAACGCGGTATAAGAACATATGAAACGGCTACCAGAAACACACTTGACCTTTCTGCCGTACCCGTTCTTAAAAGCAAGACTCATCTTCCGATTATCGTAGACCCTTCACACGGTACAGGTAAGAATATCTACGTTCCCTCAATGGCAAAAGCTGCCGTCGCCGCAGGTGCTGACGGTCTTATAATTGAAGTTCATCCAACTCCAAAGAAGGCTGTGTCCGACGGTGACCAGAGTCTTAACTTTGATGAATTCGGTCAGCTTATGGAGAAACTTAAGATAGTTGCAAATGCTGTCGATCGCGAAATATAGAATATACACGAGGTAATAAAAATGATTATAGTAATGAAGCCGAACGCGGCTAAAGAATCTGTTAACAATATATGCTCATTCCTTAAAGGAAGAGGATTTGATACACACCTTTCAACAGGTGAAGAACGCACTATCATCGGTGTCATAGGTGATAAATCCAAGCTTACCGATGTTGTTTTCGAGCAAATGGAAGGTGTCGATAAGATAACTCACATCACAGAGAGTTATAAGCTTGTAAACAAGGCTTTCCACCCCGAACCGACAGTTATTAAGTTTGATAACGGTGTTGAAATCGGCGGAAACAAAATAGTTGTTATGGCGGGTCCGTGTGCTGTTGAAAATCAGGAAATGATTACAAAAGCCGCAAAATCCGTACACGAAGCAGGTGCAGAATTTCTTCGTGGTGGTGCATACAAACCCCGTACTTCCCCCTATTCTTTCCAGGGACTTGAGGAAGACGGTCTTAAACTGATGTATAACGCCAAGAAAGAGGCGGGTATGCTCATGGTGACCGAGGTCATTGACAAGGAGAGTCTTGAAGCCACCTTAAATTACACCGACATTCTTCAGATCGGTGCACGAAATATGCAGAACTTCAAGCTTCTGCGTGCAGTGGGTAAGACAAATAAGCCGGTTCTTCTTAAAAGAGGTCTTTCTGCAACTATTGATGAGTGGCTCAATGCCGCAGAATACATTATGGCTGAGGGTAACGAAAACGTTATGCTCTGTGAGCGCGGTATAAGAACTTACGAGACTACAACAAGAAATACACTTGATCTCTCCGCTATTCCTGTACTCAAGAACAGAACACATCTCCCTGTTATTGTTGACCCTTCACACGGCACAGGCAAGAACATCTACGTTCCGTCAATGGCAAAGGCTGCTGTCGCCGCAGGTGCTGACGGTCTTATTATCGAAGTTCACCCCACCCCCGAAAAAGCAATGTCCGACGGTGACCAGAGTCTCAATCTCAACGAGTTTTCCGATCTTATGGTTCAGCTTAAAGGCATAGCTCAGATTATCGGAAGAAGTCTTTAAAAATGTTTAATTCAGTTACAATAATCGGACTTGGTCTTATAGGCGGTTCGCTTGCCAAGGCAATACATACAAAACTTCCGTCCGTTCGCATTTTTGCCATTGACGGTTGCAGGGAATATATTGATGCGGCGTTAAAGGACGGGGTGATAGAAAAAGGCGGAACCGGTATCACAAAGGAGCTCTGTGATTCAGATCTTGTAATGATATGTACTCCCATATCAACAATACCGAGTATAGTTGATAAACTCGCAACTCTGGTTTCTAAAAACACTGTTATTTCAGATGCCGCAAGTGTGAACAAATACTTGTGTGACTACGCTGACTCGGTAGACGGAATAAGGTATGTCTCAACACATCCTATGGCAGGAAGTGAAAAGAAAGGATATTTTACATCACTTCCATTTCTTTTCGAAAATGCCTGCACCATCATTTCCCCCTGTTCTAAGTCTGATGAAGAGGCAATAAGTGCTCTTACCGAGCTTTACAAGGGTGTCGGTGCCTTACCTGTTACGGTTGCTCCCGACAGACACGATGCTGCCGCATCTCTTATAAGCCATCTGCCGCATATAGTTGCGTCTGCACTTGTAAATCTTCTTAAAGAAAATGACCCTGACGGTCTTGCTCATCGCTTTGCAGCCGGCGGTTTTAAAGATATTACGAGGATAGCATCATCTACACCTGAAATGTGGACAGATATTTCGCTAAAGAACAGAGACCTTCTTTTAGAATCGCTTGATTCATTTACAAAACTAATAGAAAACTACCGTGAAGTGCTTGCATCAGGTGATGCTGTCGCTTTGAATAACCTGCTCTCCTCATCAAAAACTGAGCGTGATACACTCTCAGGCGGTACATTAGGAATTATTCCTGCACAATACCGTGTCAACGTTGAGGTTGAGGACAAGGTCGGTGTCACGTCAAAAATATCTTCTATTCTCACAGAGGCAGGCATCAGCATTAAAAATATTGCAGTTCGTGACAGTCGTGAGTACGAGGGCGGTATTATGACCATTACGGTGGCAACTGCCGCAGATGCAGAGCACGCCTGCACACTTATCAATTCAAATGGTTTTACAGCAAGGACAGATAAATATGATAATTAAACCGGCAAAAAAACTCTGCGGTACTGTTACAGTCCCGGGAGATAAATCAATTTCACACAGAGCGGTTATGTTTGGCTCTATTGCACAGGGCATCACTCACATAAGCGGATTTCTGTGCGGTGAGGACTGTCTGTCAACTGTCTCCTGTTTTCGTAAAATGGGGGTCAGAATTGACGTTGACGGCACCGATGTTACAATTTACGGAAATGGCATAAACGGCTTAAAACCGCCAAAAGAAACACTTGATGTCGGTAATTCAGGAACAACTGCCAGAATTATGTGCGGTCTGTTATCCGCACAGCCCTTTGACTCAGTTATCGACGGAGATTCTTCCATAAGAAAGCGTCCTATGAAGCGTGTGACGGAACCTCTTTCACTGCTGGGTGCTGACATTAAAACTACAGATGGTTGCTGTCCTCTTTATGTAAAGGGTTCAGCCTTGACAGGCAAAGACATCACTATAAACGTGGCTTCTGCGCAACTCAAATCAGCTATACTTATGGCAGGTCTTTATGCAGAGGGAAAAACCTCGGTAACCGAACCGACACTTTCAAGAAACCATACAGAACTTATGCTTAAAGCCTTTGGTGCGGATATAACCACAGAAGGCACGACAGTTAGTGTAAGTAAAGCAAGTTCTCTTACTGCTATAGATATAAATGTTCCTGCGGACATCTCGTCTGCCGCATTCTTTATGGTTGCCGCAACTATTATTCCGGACAGCCACATAACGATAAAAAATGTAGGCATTAACCCCTCTCGTACAGGTATTGTAGATGCCCTTAAACTTATGGGTGCCGATATCACGTATGAGAATTATGACGACAATGTCGAGCCTACTGCTGATATAGTGGTAAGGTATGCACCTTTACACAGCGCAGAGATAGGCGGAGACATTATTCCGAGAATTATAGACGAGATTCCCATTCTTGCGGTTGCCGCACTTTTTGCAGACGGCAAGACCGTTATTAAAGATGCACATGAACTCCGTGTAAAAGAAACTGACAGAATTGCGGTTATTGCAGAGGAATTTGCAAAATGCGGTGCACACGTTGAATGTACTGACGACGGAATGAGTATACAAGGTCATCAGTCGCTTCACGCCGCCGTATTTGACTCACACGGAGATCATCGAATAGCAATGTCCTGCGGTGTGCTTGCTCTCGCTCTTGACGGCGACAGCGAAATAACAAATGCACAGGCTGCCGCTGTTTCATATCCCGATTTTTTCAATGACCTGGAGACATTAAAGTGAATTTAAATGAATTAATGACTTACAATTCAAAAACTCCCCTGTTTGCCGTAATCGGTGATCCGGTGGAACACTCTGTATCCCCGCTTCTTCACAAAACGCTCTATCAGGCTGACGCCATCGATGCAGACTACACATCATTTCATATAACAGATGACATGTTATGTGAATTTACTGATATTGCACGAAAGAAGCTTTGCGGATTCAATGTCACAATACCGCACAAGAGTGCCATTATCCCCTACCTTGATGAAATTGATGAAACTGCTCGTCTGATGAACAGTGTCAACACCGTAAAGGTTATTAACGGCAGATTATACGGTTATAATACAGATATATTAGGTGTAATTGCCACTCTTGAAAATAACAATATTGACATCAAGGGTAAAAGCGTATGTATACTAGGAAGTGGCGGTGCCGCAAAATCGGTCGTTTATGCGCTTTTAAATCAAGGTGCTGAAATTACCCTGGCAAGACGCAAAAACAGTACAACGCCCTGTTTTGCAGACGATATACCTTCCGTGAAGGTAACAACACTTGACAATCTGCCAAATGCAGATATCATCATAAACACAACACCTGTGGGAATGACTGCAACTTGTGCAGATACACCCATAGCCGACCTTCCCGAAAAATGCAGTTTTGTTTTTGACCTTATATATACCCCACTTGAAACAATGCTTCTGAAAAAAGCAGCAGAAAAAGGCATCAAATGTGAAAACGGTTTGTATATGCTTCTTATTCAGGGCGTGCGTGCCGACGAGATATGGCTTGACAGAAAAATATCCGAGAATGCCATAACAGCAACCTCGGACATACTTGAAGCAGGCGTTGTAAAAAACAGACTTGCTCACCTCAGAAAAAGCAGTATTTTTCTGTCAGGATTTATGGGATGTGGAAAAAGCACCGTTGGTAAAGCGCTTTCCGATAAACTTGGATTTTCTTTTGTCGATGCCGACGCCGAGATAGTCAAAACGGCCGGTATGAGCATAAACGATATATTTGAAAAATACGGTGAAGAACATTTTAGAAAACTCGAAACGGATGTTTTGAAAAAATTATCTGCCTGTACGGATACAGTTATTGCCGGTGGCGGCGGTGCTATGGTTAAAGCACAGAATTTTGATGCCGTAAAAGACAATTCTCTCGTTATTTATATGGATGCCGATGAAGATTTTCTGTATAACAATATAAGCAAATCGGATGAGCGTCCTCTTATGAAAACACCAGACCCTAAAGGGCGTATACACGAATTACTCGAATCACGTAAAACAAATTACGAGATACACAATCACATCTCAATCAATGCATCTATGCCTGTGGATGCGGTTGTATATGAAATAATGAAAAGGATATAATATGAAAAAATATATTACGATTCCAAATTGCATAACTTCTATGAGAATTGCCGGCTCTGTTTCCATGTTTTTTACTAAATCGTTTTCGACCCTGTTTTTTATTATATACACACTCTGCGGTATCAGTGATGCTTTAGACGGCCATATAGCAAGAAAAACAGGTACGACAAGCGAGTTTGGTACAAAACTTGACAGTTTTGCCGATCTTCTCTTTTACTTTGTTATGTTTATCAAAGTATTTCCTATGCTTGCCGCACAACTTACCCCATTTTTATGGACTATCGCTATCTGTGTTGTCACAATCAGAATCTTCATCTACGTAATGGTTGCTCTTAAGCATAAACATTTCGCTTCACTTCACACATATGCAAACAAAATAACAGGTCTTGTAATTTTCTCTGTCCCCTATTTTCTTGTGTATAAATCAGGTGTTGCAATATGCTCCGTACTCGCACTCGTTTCCGCTTATGCGGCAGTGGAAGAGCTTATTATCCACCTCCGTTCATCAACATATGACAGAACTACAAAAACACTTTTAACAAAATAAAAAGATGTGAGGATTATCCTCACATCTTTTTTACTTCTTCAATAGCTCTTGCAAGCTGATCCGGACATGAGGTGTCTTTATAACCGCACGTTATGCCCTTTAATCTCTCTATAGCAAGGTCCGCATCCATACCTTCGACCAATGACGCAATACCTTTCAGATTGCCGTTGCATCCACCTGTAAACGAAACATTATACACAGTATTGCTATCAAGTTCAAACTCAACTTTCGAAGAGCATGTGCCTTTACATCTGTAACTATATTTCATCTATTCAGCCTTCTTTCTCGGAGCATCAACAGTTACCCTTACAGTACCTTCAACCACTTTTCTCAAGGCAACTGCACTGTTTTCCTCGGTTATCCATATGTGATTCAAACTGCCGTCTTCGCCTTCAACAGTACTGTCCGGGTCAGCATAATAATTCCAGAGTTCCACGTTAAGTTGTGAAAAAGTATCGTTCTTGTCCCCAAAGTACAGTGCTATCTGAGTTACATAGTCATCCTTATACACAACGGCTCCGGTACACTTTTTGCCAAGAGTATTAAATTCATACTCTCTTGCAAGCATAGTATCACCGATAAATTGCACATCACCTTCGCCAAGAAGTGCAACCACTTCCTCATCACTCACACCTGCAAGTGCTGCTATATCAGTAAATTCAACTTTTTGAGCACCGCAT
>JAZSCG010000176.1:0-3300 GCA_045602805.1 Feifaniaceae bacterium | reverse complement strand
TAGTAATTCTTGGGCACAGCAATGGGAAGGCCCTTGTTTTTATCCCGCAAGTACTCCTTTTCCAAGGTATCCGGGTCATATTCCGAATGGCCTGTTACAAAAATCTGACGGCCTTCCTTATTCATAACCAGATAAACTCCGGCTTCCGGAGAAGAAGACAGGATTTTCAGTTCCGGAATGGCGGCAATATCTTCCCGTTCTACAGTCGTATGCCGCGAATGCGGTGCCCAGAAAACATCACCAAATCCACGGAGTAAAATAGAACGGGGATAATCCTTGATATGCTCAAACACTCCAAAGAGCTTTTCATCCAAAGGATGTTTGTTAATGCCATAGTGATAGTAAAGTCCTGCCTGTGCTGCCCAGCATATGTGGAAGGTTGAGTGAACGTTGGTCTTACTCCACTCCATAATCTTGCAAAGCTCGTCCCAATATTCAACCTCTTCAAATTCCATATGCTCTACGGGTGCGCCCGTTATAATCATACCGTCAAACTTCTGATCCTTCACCTCGTCAAACGTCTTATAGAAGGAGAGCATATGCTCAGCAGAAGTGTGGGTTGCCTTGTGTGTTGCCGTCTGCAGCAATTCAAGCTCGACCTGAAGGGGCGTATTGCCTATAACACGTGCAATCTGCGTCTCGGTCTCAATTTTCTTGGGCATGAGATTGAGCATTAGTATGCGAAGCGGACGAATGTCCTGCGTCATAGCCCTCGTTTCCGTTATTACAAATATGTTTTCCTTTGACAGCGTTTTTGTCGCCGGAAGTTTATTCGGAATTTTAATCGGCATAGAATTTACCGCCTTTTTGTGATATTTGGTTAATTATAACACATATCAGATGCTATATGCAATAAATAAGACGGGTGGTTTCACCCGTCTTATTCTATAATACTTTTGCAAGGAAGTTTTTGAGTCTGTCACTCTCGGGGGATGAGAATATCGTTTCGGGAGTACCCTCCTCAACGATAACACCCTCGTCCATAAATATAACACGGTCGGCAACTTCACGGGCAAAGCCCATTTCGTGAGTTACGACCACCATTGTCATACCGTCTTTTGCAAGCGATTTCATAACTTCAAGAACTTCGCCAACCATTTCGGGGTCGAGTGCCGAAGTCGGCTCGTCAAAAAGAAGCACGTCGGGCATCATACAGAGTGCACGCACAATTGCAACACGCTGTTTCTGACCGCCTGAAAGCTGACTCGGATAAGCGTTTGCCCTGTCGGCAAGACCGACTTTTTCTAAAAGCTCCATAGCATATTTTTCTGCTTCTTCCTTTGACTTTTTGAGAAGCTTCATGGGCGCTATGGTCATATTTCTGAGAATCGTCATATTCGGGAAAAGGTTGAAGTGCTGGAATACCATACCCATTTTCTGACGGTGCAGATTTATGTTTGTACGGGGGTCTGCTATATTTGTGCCGTCAAAGAATATTTCACCCTCCGTAGGCACCTCAAGCAGGTTGAGTGAACGAAGGAAGGTTGACTTACCGCTTCCCGAAGGGCCGATGACAACAACGACTTCGCCCCTTGAAATCTGCGCATCAATACCGTCAAGCGCCTTTACGACACCGCCGTTATAATGCTTTTTAAGACCGTTTACCTTAATTAAAACGTTATCTTTCACTGCGACGCAACCTCCTTTCGAGAATATTTACGAGCTTTGAGAAGAATATTACCAAAACAAGATAAATAAGTGCTACTGCGATAAGAGGCAAAAATGCTGAATACGTTGCAGCACGTATAATGTTACCGCCCATGGTAAGATCACGTATTGTAACGTAACCTGCAACCGATGTTTCCTTCAAAAGAACGATAAATTCGTTTGCAAGGGCGGGTAAAACGTTTTTGAATGCCTGCGGAAGCACAATGTATATCATCGTACTTTTATAATCGAAACCGAGGCTTCTGCCTGCTTCAAACTGACCTGCATCAATAGACATAATGCCTGAACGTACAATTTCCGCAACGTATGCACCGGAATTTATACCAAAGGCAATAACCGCAACCATAAGGCTGTTTCTTGATGATGCAAAAATTATGTAATACATAATCATAAGCTGAACAACAACAGGTGTTCCTCTTATAACCGTAAGATAAAGTCGGCATATTCCGTTGGCGAGTGAGAATAAAAATTTCTTTACACCGCCACGCATTTCAGCATACGTTTTATCATAGCTTGAGCGTACAATAGCGATAATAATACCTAAAAGTACGCCGAGTATGAGAGAAAGCAGGGTAATTACAAGGGTGTTTTTAAGACCCGTTGTAATGAATTTCCATCTCTGCTGGTCGACAAAATTCAGTATGAAATCTGCCTTAAAATCATTAAACCATGCAATAATACTATCCATTATTCCACCTCTTATAAAAGAAAAAAAGAGGGGCAGAGAAGCTCTGCCCCTTGAGCTTTAAACAAAATTACTTGTTGTTAGCTGCAACGTATGCCTTAGCGGGCTCGTTGTCGATGATAACGCAGTCATCCTTGCCTGTGATAAGAGCCTGAACAGCTTCGTTACCTGAAGCGTACTTCATAACTCTTTCAGCACCGAAGTCACCTTCAGCATAGATATCGCCTGTTGTACCTCTCTGTGTACCAACGAGGTATGTTGCACCTTCTGCATAAAGGTCATCAACTGTTGTGATAGCTGAGCCTTCGGGAACGATAACAACCTGAATACCTGTTGCATAGCTGTCTGAGAAGTTGATGCTCTGAAGTCTTTCTTCGGTAACTGTCATACCGGCCATACCAAAGTCTGACTTGCCTGTCTGTACAGCAGCGATGATTGAATCGAATTCCATATCGTCGATAACGAGCTTCATACCAAGCTTGTCAGCGATTGCAGCTGCCATTTCAGCATCAATACCAACGACTTTGTCACCCTCGTAGTATTCGTAGGGAGGGAACTGAGCGTTTGTAGCCATATGGATTTCTTCCTTGCCTTCAACGTCAGCCTGGAAAACGAGGTCGTTTTCTACGCCTGAGATATACTTGTCAACGATTGCCTGTGCCGTACCGTCAGCTGTGAGTTCAGCAAGTGCAACGTTGATGTTTGCAAGAAGGTCTTCATTTTCCTTAGCAACGCAGATTGCATAATCTTCAACTGCATATTCTGTGTCAAGGATTGTGAGTGTTACGGGTTCTTCTTTTGCGCATGCAGCGAATGAAAGTACCATTACAACTGCAAGCAAAACTGAAATAAGTTTTTTCATTTTGTGTGATCTCCTTTAAATATGTTTTTAATTACAATGTGCATTTTAACACCGTATTGCATAAATTTCAATACTTATTTTATAT
>JAZSCG010000175.1:0-4277 GCA_045602805.1 Feifaniaceae bacterium | reverse complement strand
GCTGACGGTGCGGCAGGCGGAAGCATTTATATAAGAAGCGTTGCCGAGTTTAACGGGGAAAGGGCATACCCCGTAAAGCAGATGGCGTCAGGTGTCGGCGGTGTGAGTAAGGACGGTTTCTGCTCACTCATCGGGGATGATTTGATGCTCACGAAACACGGCATTTTTGCCTTTACCACGATAGATATGACGGGGGAGAAAACGCTCTCAAACCGAAGCTGGTACGTTGACGGAAGGTTGACTAAAGAAAATCTTTCAAATGCAAATATGTTCGTGTGGCAGGGCAAGTGTATGTGTGCGGTTGAGGACAGGGTTTACATACTCAATGCTGAAGCGTCAATGTCACGTAATTATAAAAACAACGTGCTCTACGACTGCTACTACTGGACAGGCATACCCATGGACAGAGTGATTGTTATAAATGATGAGCTTTTCTTTGCAAACGGCAGTAAGCTGTGCAAGTTAAATACGGACGTTGAAGGTATGGAAAAATACAACGATGACGGCGAACCGATAGTTGCACGCTGGGGAACTAAGCTTGACGATGACGAGGATATAACACGATACAAAACTATGATTAAGCGGGGAAATACCGTAACGGTGAAGCCTTTCACCCGTTCTTCTGCTACGGTCTATCTGAGAACGGAAAAGGACAACGGCAAGAAGGTTAAAGAGGGAATTACAGATATCTTTGACTGGGAGAATATAGACTTCTCACGTATCAGCTTTGACGGTACCGATACGCTTCGTGAAATCATTGTTAATACAAAGGTGAAAAAATATAAGCGTTTACAGTTTGTTGTTGAAAATGCCGTAGTAAACGAAGGCTTCGGAATTACGGAGATAAACAAACACTACGTATACGGAAACTTTATTAAGAGGTGATTTTATGATTTATATAACTGCAATACTCGGCGGGGTTTTAATTGTGGTGGCATACAGAATCGGTTTATCTGACGGAATGAAAATATCCTCAGGGAAGAATTTAAACGTGTTTAAAATACCGCATAAAGATACGAGGCATATCACAGACGAATCAATGTACAACACGATTATGGCAAACATCGAAAACTACGACGGTACAAGCAAGGGGCAGAAGGAGATTAAGAAATGATAACAGATAAAATGGCGTGGGAGTTATACGAGAGTGTTAAAGAGCAACACTCTCTTACCGGAATCTTTGATATGGCAGACCGTTGCCATGCTTTCTATTCCGGTGACCAGTGGCGAGGCTGTGAAACGGGTGATGAGAAAATGCCTGTTTTAAACATCATAAAGCCGATAGTGGACAACAAGGTGGCAACGGTGGCACAGAACAAGCTTACAATCACTCTTAATCCTCTGAATTACGGTGCGGATTATGAAAGTGCCATACGTATCTGCGACAAGCTCACGTCTCATATGGCAAATATGTGGGAGCAGAACAAAATGGACCGTCATCTCTGGGTGGCTGCTAAAGAGGCGGCTATAACGGGCGACAGTTACGTTTTCTTCTATGACGGTAAAGGGGATGCGCAGATACTTGATAAGACGTGTGTTTATCTTTCTGACGAGCAGAACAGCAGTATACAGGAACAGAAATTTATCATCATACGTGAGAGAAAATTTGTTGAAGACGTAAAAGAAGAAGCACGCATAAACGGCATAGCGGAAAATGAAATAATCGGTATAACGGGCGATTCGGATACCAAAGAAGAACTCGGTGATGAGGCTGATAAGGAAGTAAAAAGTGCTCTGTCTGAAAAACTGACGTGCGTTCTTATGCTGTGGAAGGATGAAAAAGGAACGGTACATATATGCAGAGCGTGTAAAAACTGTGTATATTCGCCTGACAGAGCAATAGAGGGACTGACACTTTATCCGATTGCATCACTTCTCTGGAGTGAGAAAAAAGGCAGTGCAAGAGGTCTCGGAGTTGTTGAGCCTCTTATAGCAAATCAGATAGAGATAAACAAGCAGAATGCACGTATGATAATGGCGGCGAAAAGATACTCTTTCCCACATATTGCGTACAGAAGCGGTTCCGTTCTTAATCCTGCACAGCTTGAAAACGTCGGAAGCACGATAGAGGTTGATGACGTAAGCGTTCAGCGATTAAGTGATATGGTGACTTATCTTCAGCCTGCACCGATGTCGGGAGACATTTTCAATTTATGGCAGAATTTATATCAGCTGACAAAGGACCTTGCCGGCGGTTCTGA
Source organism: Feifaniaceae bacterium (assembly GCA_045602805.1). Lineage (GTDB taxonomy): Bacteria > Bacillota > Clostridia > Oscillospirales > Feifaniaceae > RGIG6165. Next base: position 2,076 of record JAZSCG010000175.1, on the reverse strand, counting down.
TGCGGCACTCGGTCAGATAGATCCGTCTACTGCATCGGGTACGGCGATTATTGCGGTAAAGTCGCAGGCGGCGCTTCCGCTTAATGACCAGATGTCTGCTTTTAAGCAGTTTGTTGAGGATATTGCGGCAATATGGTGGGATTTGTGGATGGTGTACAACCCGAACGGTATGGAAATTATCGTCAACGAAAATGTGGAAATAGTTCCGAACGAAACTCTTAAAGCTTTGAAAATCAGCACGAGGATAGACGTATCTCCTGACAGCCCGTTTGACAGATATGCTCAGGAACAGAGTGTTGAAAGAGCACTTGCAAGCGGATTTATAAGCTTTGAAGAATACGTTGAGGCACTCGACGGAAACTCGACTGCACCGAAGAACAGATTTGAAGATATTCTTGCAACAAGACGTGCAAAGCAGGAAGAGCAGGCAATGATGATGAGTCAGATGCAGGGTGCACAGCAACAGGTCGGAGCACCGCAGGGTGCGGAAAATAAGCAGAATATGGCGGCGTTAGCAGCTGCTATGCAGGGAGGTAATATGTAAATGGGAATTTATAAGGTTCAGGATGACGGATGGGCACCGAAAGGTCTTGCAGTAGGCGACCTTGTTGTAACGGGAGCAGGCACGTATCAGATTGACGGTGTGAGAAGTGACGGAAGTTATTCTTCTCATGTCTATAACAAAGGTCAGACAACGGCAAGTTACACCGGCAGATACGACGACCCGAACGACAAAAAGACGACACAGGCATTTGGGAAAAGGCTTAACAGAAACCTTGAAAGAATCGAAAGCAATAAGAATGATACCCTTAATATGCTCGATTCGCAGAAGGATGAGCTGAATAAGGGCTATGATACGAATGCACAGCATATATATGCCAACTATATGATGAACAATAAAAATCTGAATGAACAGCTGATACGAGCAGGCTTATCCGACAGCGGTATAACCGAAAGTTCACAGATTGCCTCAAATGCTGCATACGGAGCCAACCTCACGGAGAATGAAACAAGTCGCAATATGGCGTTGAAGCAGATAGACGATGCCAAGCTTCAGGCTGAAAGAGATGCCGCCGATGCAGAGGCACAGGCATACAGCGATTACGACAATTCAATACTTGCTTTTAATCAGCAGAAGGACGCAGAGTGGAAGCAGGACAAGGCGAATAATAAAGTCGAAATGCAGACAAAACTCGGTAATTCGATAGGTACGGGCTACGTTCCGACGGATGAGGAACTTGCCACTGCCGGTTGGACGAGAGAATATTACGACAGCCTCAATGAAACTGCAATTTACAACAACACTTCCGGAGATATGAAAAATCAGCTTGCTGCCGTTGCAGGTACGGGATACGTGCCGACGGATGAAGAACTTGCAAAAGCAGGCTGGACAAGGGAATACTGGGATTCGCTCAACAAGGCGGCAACACCGCAGGTGAGAACGACATCATCAGGCGGTGGAAATCCCGGTAAAAGTCAGACTCCTTCATACGGGCAGATAAGAAATGCAATTCTTTCAAGTTCAGATCCGCAAGCTACGCTTGATGAACTTGACGAGACGTACCATTTTTCTAGAACAGCCTATAATGACTACAAGAAATTGATTGAAGATGAGTGGAAACCTGTTGCAGAAATTATAAGAACATACGAAGAAGCTGTAGAGTATGCTACAAGGTATGGAGTTCCAAACAGTTATGCCTCAAATATTATGACAAGAAGCGAATGGCGAAGAAGAAAACAGAATAATCCTGAAGGCACTGAAGCATCATATAGCAGTTATGAAGAGTACTTAGTAGCTATGGCGAGTTATCTGGTACAGGAATATGGCAATTGGTGAAAGGGTGAAACAATATGACCTTTGAAGAATATACGAAAAAAAGGAAACAAACAGAGGGGACAGTTCGAACAAATGTGGCATTGAAAAATGAAACCCCGTATGTTTCTAGCGGCAAAAAACCACTATCCTTTGAAGAATATACCAAGAAGAGAAAATCTAAAACCTTTGATTTCAACGGGTATTTGAACAAAGTAACGTCTTTTGATACCAACCTGACGAATTATTTCAATCAAAACAAG
>JAZSCG010000174.1:0-3956 GCA_045602805.1 Feifaniaceae bacterium | reverse complement strand
GTGGAAGGGACGAAGGTCAACGAGCATAAGATGATTGTCCGTACCGCCTGAAACAAGGTTGAAGCCGTTGTCAAGAAGTGCCTGAGCAAGAGCCTTTGCGTTTTTAACAATCTGCTCCTGATAAGCCTTGAATTCGGGCTTGAGAGCCTCACCGAAAGCGACAGCCTTACCCGCAATAACGTGCATAAGCGGACCGCCCTGCGTACCGGGGAATATAGCCTTGTTTATCTTCTTTGCAAGTTCCTCGTCATTCGTTAAAATGACACCGCCTCTCGGACCGCGGAGTGTCTTGTGTGTCGTAGAAGTAACGATGTCGGCATAGGGAACGGGTGACGGGTGCAGACCTGCCGCAACGAGACCTGCAATGTGTGCCATATCCACCATAAAGTATGCGCCGACTTCTTTTGCGATTTTTGAAATGCGCTCAAAATCAATAACCCTCGGATATGCTGAAGCACCTGCAACGATGAGCTTGGGCTTACATTCCTTAGCCTGCTTTTCCATAGCGTCGTAGTCGATGTAACCGTCATCGTCAACACCGTAGGGAACGAAGTTAAAATAAAGTCCCGAGAAGTTTACGGGTGAGCCGTGTGTCAGGTGACCGCCTGCATCAAGGCTCATACCCATTACGGTGTCACCGGGCTGTAAAAGTGCAACGTAAACTGCAGAGTTTGCCTGTGCACCGCTGTGGGGCTGAACGTTTGCGTAATTTGCACCGAAAAGCTTGCAAAGTCTTTCAATAGCAAGGTTTTCAACAACGTCAACGTATTCACAGCCGTTGTAGTAACGCTTACCGCTGTAACCCTCGGCATACTTGTTCGTGTTGGGTGAGCCGACAGCCGCCATAACAGCCTCGCTTACGAAGTTTTCACTTGCAATAAGCTCAATATTGCTCTGCTGACGTTTGAGTTCGTTTGCAAGCGCCTGACCGACTTCTTTGTCGTATGCCAATACTTTATCTATACAATCCATTTTAAAATCTCCTTAATACTGTTTACCCCAGACTACCATTGATTTTGCCTTCTTACCGCAGCATACGCATACGTCTGAGATATTTTCCTGCTCAAAGGGCATACAACGTGACTTCACGCCACCCGTAACGTCCTTGATTCTGTCTTCACATTCACTGTCACCGCACCACATTGCCTTGATGAAGCCGCCCTTGTTTTTGGAAATGTCAACGAATTCGTCAAGCGTCGTTGCAGTATGCGTTTTTGATACCATATTTTCAAGAGCCTTGTTGTAAAGCTGGTCGTGAACTGCTTTAAGAAGCTCGGGAATCTTTGTTTCGAGCTCATCAAGCGATACGAAATACTTTTCTCTCGTAACTCGTGAAACGAGAACGCACTGGTTATTTTCAATGTCCTTGGGACCGATTTCAAGACGGAGGGGAACACCCTTCATCTCATACTGTGCAAACTTCCAGCCGGGTGAGTTGTCGGATGCATCCATTTTAACTCTTGCAACCTTTGAAAGTCTTGAAACAAGTTCACTCGCTTTGTCGAGAACGCCCTCTTTATGCTGTGCAATCGGCACTACGATTACCTGGATAGGTGCGATTGCAGGGGGGAGAACGAGACCGTTGTCATCACCGTGAGTCATTATGATAGCGCCAATCATTCTCGTTGAAACGCCCCACGAGGTCTGGTGCGGATACTGCAGAGTGTTGTCCCTGCCCGTAAACTGTATGCCAAATGCACGTGCAAAACCGTCACCGAAATAGTGGCTCGTACCGCCCTGAAGTGCGACACCGTTGTGCATCATAGGCTCGATAGTATACGTCGTTTCAGCACCTGCAAACTTTTCCTTCTCGGTCTTCTGACCCACTACTGCGGGGATTGCAAGGCTTTCTCTGTAAAAGTCCTCATATACACGGAGCATACGAAGCGTTTCTTCCTTAGCTTCTTCTGCCGTTTCGTGCATCGTATGACCTTCCTGCCAGAGAAATTCGCTTGTACGAAGGAAGGGACGTGTCGTCTTTTCCCATCTTACAACCGAGCACCACTGATTGTAGAGCTTGGGCAGGTCACGGTATGAATTTATTATCTTTGCATAATGTTCGCAGAAAAGCGTCTCCGAAGTCGGCCTTACAACGAGTCTTTCCGAAAGCTTTTCCTGTCCGCCTTGGGTAACCCACGCAACTTCGGGGGCAAAGCCTTCAACGTGGTCTTTCTCTTTCTGGAGAAGGCTTTCGGGGATAAACATGGGCATATACACGTTTTCGTGGCCCGTTTCTTTGAAACGGCGGTCAAGGTCAGCCTGAATATTTTCCCAGATTGCATAGCCGTAAGGACGTATTACCATACAGCCCTTAACGCCCGAATAGTCGCACAGCTCAGCCTTTTTGACTACGTCTGTGTACCATTTGGCAAAATCCTCGTCCATCGAAGTTATCGCTTCGACCATCTTTTTGTTATCTGCCATTATAAACACCTCATAATAAAAGTAAATCATTTATATAATTATATAATTATGCAAACACTATGTCAATGCGGAAAAATGACAAACTATACTTGTTATGTGAAGTAATTTAGTGTATAATAGTACTATCTACGAACTGTGTTTACAGTCAGAAAGAGGTGTTTTGTATGGTGAGACAGGAAACTGCGCTCGGCAACATAGAAATATCAACTGCCGCTATGGCTTCAATTGTGGGCATCATAGCGACAAGCTGTTACGGTGTTGTAGGCATGGCTGCACGCAATGCGAAGGACGGTATCGTTCAGCTTCTGTTTAAGGATAACTATGAGAAGGGTATTAAAGTAACGGATACTCCCGAAGGTCTTGTTATAGACATTCACATTATAGTTTTATATGAAGTGAACATTCCTGCGATAACGGACAGCATTGTAAATAAAATCCGTCATCACGTTGAAGATATTACAGGTTTTATGGTAAAGAATGTCAACGTGTTTGTTGACGATATGAGGATATAAAGAGAGGTAACCGCATTGAATACTATTAACGGAATTATTTTCAGAGATATGATTATCTCGGGTGCGGGCAGCCTCAAGACGCATATTCAGGAGGTAAACGACCTTAACGTATTCCCCGTGCCCGACGGTGATACAGGTACTAATATGAGTATGACGATCAGCGCCGCTGCAAGTGAACTTGCAGGCTCTGATGAAGTCAATGCAGGCAAGGTGGCAAAGTCTGCCGCATCCGCACTTCTGCGTGGTGCAAGGGGTAACAGCGGTGTTATCACGTCACTTCTTTTCAGGGGCATTTCAAAGGGCTTTGACAATGCCGAAGAAATTGATGCAAAGGCGTTTGCCGCTGCATATACGAAGGGTGTTGAAAGTGCCTACAAGGCGGTTATGAAGCCGACTGAAGGTACAATTCTCACAGTTGCAAGGCTTTCTGCCGCTGCAGGTGTACAGCAGGCTGAAAAGAGTGACGATATTGTTGAACTCTTCTCGGTTATTTTAGATGCCGCAAGGGAAACGCTTGAACAGACGAGGGAGATGCTTCCCGTCTTAAAGCAGGCAGGCGTTGTTGACAGCGGCGGTAAAGGTCTGGTGCGTATACTTGAAGGTATGTACAGCGTTGTCAAAGACGGTGTTATTATCGAGTGCGGTGACGTTGGTGAAGTCAGGGAAAAGGCTGATTTTGCATCGTTTGAACTTTCCGACATCAAGTTTGCATACTGTACGGAATTTCTTGTAAATAAGAACGAGCTTTCACTCGGTAAGGATTTTGAAAAGCTTCATCAGTTTGCAATGAAGAACGGTGACTCGGTTGTTTTCGTTGACGATGAGGAAATCGTTAAAATTCACGTTCATACCAATCATCCCGGTAAGGTGCTTGAAGAGGCGCTTAAATACGGCTATCTCTCCAAGATGAAGATAGAAAATATGAAGGAACAGCTTGAACGTGAACAGGCTGAAAGTGCAGCAGCAGAACCCGTGCAGGAGGTTGCACAGGATAAGGAATACGGTTTTGTCGCAGTTGCG